>JAJTCJ010000010.1 GCA_021323165.1 Bacteroidota bacterium
CTGCTTTTCTTTAAAAATGTTAGGACGAATTGTTTGTTTTATTAGATAAAGTGTTATTTTTGGACTTTCATTCAAATTACGGATGAAGGACATAAAACAAAACCATCTATAAAACATACGTTGAAATGAGATTGAAACCTATTACTTTAAAAGGAGCTTTATTATTATTGTCCGTTCCCGCCATTTTAGCTTCAGGATGTGGTAATGACAATGCAAAAGATGGAGATGACCTACCACCTGTTGATAGTACTCAAACAACAATTCTGAATGTGAACGGGGAGATCTTCAGTATTCCTTCTCCTATCCAGACAGCATTTCTTATAAAGAACAGCGGAGCTTCTTATACAAAAGATATCCTAAATGCTTCAAGTAAATCCTCACAATACTCCACTAATTTCTCCAAAGCTTTAAACCTTGGGATCTACGGTGCTGATCTTGGTTATGTAACTATTTATGATCAGACACAGGATGCTATCGGTTACCTGAATGCTGCGAAAAAACTTGCTGATGAGCTTGGAGTATCCGGTGCATTCGACACACAAACCCTTGAGCGTTTTCAAAAGAACCTGGGTAATAAAGATTCGATGCTTGTATTGGTAGGGGTTGCTTACCGTTCAAGTGATGCTTATTTAAAGAACAATGACCGCAGCGATGTAAGTGGACTTGTACTTGCTGGCGGATGGGTAGAAAGCTTGTACTTTGCTACTAATGTTTACAAAACAAAACCAAGCGAAGATGTAAAGCACCGTATTGCAGAACAAAAATCTTCTCTACAAAGCCTTATCAAATTACTGACTCCTTTCTATTCACAACCTGAATACACTGAGTTCATTGATAATTTAAATGACCTTTCAACTGTTTTTGACGGTGTTGAATTCCAGTACAAGTATGAAAAACCAACAACGGATGCTGAAAAGAAAATAACAACGATCAACAGCAAAACAGAAGTGAAGATCACACCTGAACAAATTGAATCTATTTCACAAAAAGTTAAGAACCTGAGAAGTCAGGTTGTTGGATAATTTTAGGTTTCAACAATTTACACAACGAATACAAAACATAGAATATATAATATGAAAAAAGGATTTTTAACATTAGCCGTTGTAGTTTGCGGATTATTCATCACCAATACTTCATCTGCTCAGATCAGCAATACCGTGCATTGTTGATGAACGCTGATGAAACAGCAGAATTCCACACAACATTATACGGAGGTACTTTATATCGTGTTGCTGCATGCAGCGGATTATCTGACGGAAACCTGATATTCTCTGTTTACGATTCTGAGCATAACTTATTATTTACAAACAGTGAATTTAAAAATTCTCCGTACTGGGATTTTAAGATCACTCATACACTTGAATGCGTAATTGAGGCGAAGCTTGATGGTGGTGCACAGGGCTCCGGAAGAGCGGTAGTATTAATAGGCTTCAAACAACAGAAATAACATTTTTACACAAAACATCAGAAGGCATTAATTACTGCGGTATTAATGTCTTTTTTTTTCTGATCATATTTAAACTATTCCAATATGAGTGAACGTATATTGAAGGCTCTCATGCAGATGTTTGCCATCATTGCAAGGGTTGATGGAATCAACGATAACGGCCGTTTAATTGTACAATCATTCTTAAAACAGCAATTAAACCAGGAACTTGTTGATCAGTATCTGGCGATTTTTGATGATTTTCTTGAAGCACATCACCAGGTCACAAAAAAGAAAGATGGTACTGCTAAACGTACCTCTCTTAATTCAGTTAAGATCTTAAAGATATGTACACAGATCAACAGCGAACTTACACAGGTTCAGAAAGTAGTTGTACTTATCAGGCTAATTGAATTTATTAACTCTAACGCTGATATTTCAGAACAGGAATTAGAATTCATTACAACAGTTGCTGAAACATTTAACATCGAAGACGAAGAGTACAAACGCTGCATGAGCTTTGTACGTGCCAATGAAGATATTATTCCCGATTCTCCTTATGTTCTCGTAATCGACAATAAGACCTCTCACGATCTCAAAGAAACAAAACATCTTTACGCTGAAGGAGTAACAGGGCAAGCCCGCGTTCTATGGATACCGAGCGTTAATATGTACGCGTTGTTGTACTTTGGAAAGAGCGAACTGCTTCTTAACGGACAGATCCTTATCCAACGTAAGATGTATATTCTTACTCCTGGATCATCATTAAGAAGCTCAAAAGTTAAGCCTGTATATTACAGTGATATCTTAAGTACATTCATGAGTGATACTTCGAAAGCGAAAGTATCTTTTGTTGTACAAAATTTGGAATATAAATTCAAAGGCGGAAAACTAGGTCTTCGTGATATTAATTTCTCTGAAGAGTCAGGAAAGCTTATCGGGATCATGGGTGGTTCGGGTGCAGGTAAATCAACTTTACTTAATGTACTGAACAGCAATGAAGTTCCAAGTGGCGGTGCTGTTAAAATAAACGGAATAAATATTCATACCCAAAAGAATCAGATCGAAGGTGTGATAGGACACGTATCCCAGGATGACCTTCTGATAGAAGAATTAACTGTTTTCCAGAATTTATTTTACAACGCGAAATTATGTTTTGGAGATAAAAATGATGCTGAGATCTCTGAAATGGTTGTTAAGGTTCTTACCGATATTGGTTTGATCGAAACACGGGATCTGAAAGTGGGAAGTCCACTTGAAAAAACAATTTCCGGAGGTCAGCGTAAACGTTTGAACATAGCCCTGGAATTGATCCGCGAGCCTTCTGTTCTTTTTGTTGATGAGCCTACATCAGGATTATCTTCAAGAGATTCAGAAAATATCATGGACTTACTTAAAGAGCTTGCACTTAAAGGTAAACTTGTGTTTGTTGTTATTCACCAGCCTTCATCAGACATTTTTAAAATGTTTGACAAACTGATGATCCTTGATGTTGGCGGTTATCCTATCTACTACGGAAACCCGGTAGATTCTGTTATTTATTTCAAAACGGTGGTTAATCATGCCAACAGTAATGAAAGTGAATGTATAGAATGCGGTAACGTAAATCCTGAACAGGTATTCAATATTATTGAATCGAAAGTATTGGATGAATACGGTAACCTTACCCTGAACAGAAAAACATCTCCTGCTGAATGGAATTCATTCTATAAAGAAAAGATCGAAAAGAAAGTTGAAGACGCTGGAGTATTTACTGAGATTCCTGAAAGCACTTTCAAACGTCCTAATAAATTTAACCAGTTCAAGGTTTTTATTACGCGTGATGTTCTCTCTAAGCTTACAAATAAACAATATTTATCAATCAACTTATTAGAGGCTCCTGTACTTGCATTCATCCTCTCCTATTTAATAAAGTTCTACAATACTGATCTTTCTAATAAAGTAGGTTACATCTTCCGTGAAAACGAAAATCTTCCGGCCTATTTATTTATGGCTGTTGTTGTTGCACTGTTTATCGGATTAACTGTGAGTGCCGAGGAGATCATTCGTGACCGTAAGATCCAGAAACGTGAATCATTCCTTAATCTTAGTAAAGGCAGCTATTTGTGGAGTAAGATCATCATCATGTTTGTTCTTTCCGCTATTCAGACATTTATGTTTGTTATGGTAGGAAATTATGTTCTTGAAATTCATGGAATGAATATGTCTTACTGGATGGTTCTATTCACAACTTCATGTTTCGCTAACATGTTAGGACTGAATATTTCTGCAAGCTTTAATTCTGCTGTAACGATCTATATCCTTATTCCTTTCCTTATCATCCCTCAGTTGTTACTAAGTGGGGTAATCGTAAAATTCGATAAGCTGAATCCTGCAATTACGTCTCAGAGTTATGTGCCTTTTTCAGGAGAGATCATGACATCGAGATGGGCATTTGAAGCATTAGCGATCAAACAATTCAAGGATAATAAATTTGATAAGGATCTTTACAAGTATGATAAAGCTATCAGTATAGCCACTTACAAAAAAGATTACTGGCTGACTGAAATGAATAAGAAGCTGGACTTCTCAGAAACGAACTATAATAAACCAGAAAGAAAACAGGAAGTTGTTGCTGCACTTGCGATGATCAAAAAAGAGATCGAAAAAGAACTTAGTGTTAAAACAAATGCTAAAGTAAAATGTACTGGTTTAAGCAAACTTAATATTGGTGCATTCGGTCCTACAGCAGCAGCTCAGATCAGAAACTGCCTTGAAGATCTGAAACTTAATTACCAGAGAAATTTTAAGAATGCAACTGAACTGAAAGACAAAGAAGTTAGCCAGCTTACAAAAGATTCGGTGGCACGTGCCAGATTCCAGAAGGATAAAGACGATTATCAGAACGAGAGTTTAAGCGATCTTGTGAAGAACCGCACGACTCCATATCGTATCCTTGACCTTAACGGTGAGTATGTGCAGAAGATAGAGCCTGTTTACCTTGATCCGGCTTCCAATTATGGCAGAGCACATTTCTTTGCTCCACGTAAGAAATTCTTCGGAGCCTATTATGATACATTCTGGTTTAACCTTTGTGTTATCTGGGGAATGTCGCTTGTTTTAGGTATCACATTATATTTTGATGTATTGAAAAAATTCATCAACCTGTTAGAGAACATTTTCAGCAGCATAGGACGAAAGAGAAAATAACAAAGAATAATCTTTATATAAGAAGGGAATGCTTAAAAACATTCCCTTCTTATTTTATCGGGTAATAATGAAATTAAGATCAGGTGCAGCAATAATGATACTGCTCGTGTGCAACATTGCTGTCGCACAGGTTCTGCCTTTTATATCAGAAAAGAGTCTGTCACCTGAAATGAAGTATTCAATTCAAACCTGGACAACTGAAAACGGACTTCCTCAGAATTCAATTAATGATATTGCACAAACCAAAGACGGATATCTGTGGCTGGCCACCTTTGATGGAGTTGTAAAATTTGACGGAGTTAAGTTTACCACATACAACACTTCTAATATTTCTGCTTTTAAAACCAATGGTATTAAGAACCTTTTTGTAGATCTTGAAGACCGGCTGTGGATCATTGGTGTTGACGGATCATTGACCGCATATTTACAAAATGAATTTAGATCCTATTCTCTTCCCGCAAAACTTAATATCTATTCGAATGTTATTGTTGACTATCTCGATGAATCAATCCTCATCTTATGCTCAAACAATAAATTGTATCAATTTAAAAATGGGAAATTCTCTGTATTGGATATCAAGCCTCCGGGAAAAATGAACGCTATTGAAAGTCTAAATACTAATCAATTATACATTGCCGCAGATAATGGCTTATTCAGCTTTATAAATAAAGAATATCATGAGTTCACTGAGATAAAAGGAAAGAAAGTTTCACAGCTTAATCATTCTCCTTTTTCTGAAGTACTTGCTGAAACAGAATCAGGATTGTATGAAGTTCATGCAGGCAGCTGTAAGTCTGTCTATCTTAAACCAGGCCTTACTTCACTGTTGCATAATTCACTGGCGTTTAATGAAGAAAAACAACTCTGCTTTCTCACAGAGAACGGAGTGTTTTTTCAGGATGGCTCTCAGGTAAATACGGCATCAGGTCTTTCTTCCAACAGTATTCGTTCAATGTTTGTGGATCATGAAAGAAATTTATGGATAGGAACCAACAATGGTGGATTAAATAAGCTTAAACATAAATTATTTAGATCATATTCGAAAGAGGATGGAATGCTTTCTGATGTCTGCACGGGAATTACTAAGTCGAAAAGCGGAGAAATTTATATCGGAAATAACTGCGGGGGTGTTTCGGAATTTTATAAAGGTCAATTTAAGCAAGGATTAAAACCATTAAAGGATAAATGTGTGTGGTCCGTAATGGGAGATCAGGAAAACAACTTATGGGTTAGTATCTATGGCAATGGGTTAAATAAAATAAGTAATGATAAGGTAACATCCTATTCAACAGCGGATGGGCTTAACAGTCCAATGGTCTTTTCATTCTATCAGGATGAGCAGAAAAAAATATGGCTTGGTACATCAAACGGACTCTGTTATTCAACTCCCCAGGGTTTTATAAAAACAGATACGGGTTTTCATCAGGGCATCTGTTATATCTATAAAGACAGAAACTCACAGATATGGTTAGGAACAAGTGCCGGCCTTGCAGTATTAGAGAATGACAAAATAATTCTTAAAGATACAGCTAATGGCTACAAACGTTCTTCTGTCCGTTTTATTTATGAGGACAGTGACAGGACACTTTGGATAGGATATCATGGTGAAGGACTGGCAAGGATTAAAAATGACAGAATCTTTTATTTTAACCAGTACACTCCCCTGCTTAATAAAAACGTATGGAGTATTGCAGAAGATATCAACGGCAACCTATGGCTTCCATCCAATTCAGGGATGTATGTGGTAGATAAAAAAGAACTTAACGGCTTTGCAGATTATGTCAGCACCGAAATTAATCCTGTTTTACTTACAAAAGAAGATGGGCTAAAAAGTGTTGAGTTCAATGGAGGATTCCAGCCATCGATGCTAAAAGATTCAAATGGTGAATTTTGGTTTCCGACAGTTAAAGGTGTTTCAGTGATTAACCCTCTGCAGCTTTTCAAACCACATAACCGTGCACATATTTTAATTGAAGGAGCAAGAACTGATGCCACTGAGTTATCATTGAGCAATGGCATAAAGTTGAATCCCGATAATAACTCATTACAGATCACTTTCACCTGTCCTACTTTTACAAATCCCTCAAAAATTTTCTTTGAATATAAAATTGAAGGGCTAAATGAGGATTGGATCAATAATGGAAACTCACGCGAGATCCGTTTATCGAAGCTCCCACCCGGCAGTTATCTGTTAAAGATCAAAGCTGCCGGTAATCCATCCATCTCAGAGGCTTCAATAAAAATTGTAATGGATGCCGAATGGTGGGAAAAGCCACATGTTGTTATTATTACCAGTCTCGTTCTTCTTATGATGGTTATTTTAACAACAATACTCATAATTACCAGGGTCAGGAAAAGTGAAAAATTAAAAACGCAGATCAACAGGCAATATGCGAATATTGAGCTGAGGGCACTTCAGGCCCAGATGAATCCACATTTCATATTCAATTGCCTTAATTCGATCCAGCATTTTATTATTGTAAACGATGAAGTATCGGCAAGTAAATACCTTACGAAATTTTCAATGCTGATGCGTAAATTCCTTGAGCATTCAAAATCAAATATTGTTACTCTTCAGGAAGAAATAGAACTTCTTCGTTTGTATATCGAATTAGAATCATTACGGAGCAAGCACAAATTTAATTTTACATTAAAAATAGATCCTGAAATAGATATTTTCAATATGGAAATTCCGGGCATGTTGTTCCAGCCATTCGTTGAAAATTCTATTACCCATGGTTTATTTAACCTCGAACGAAAAGGAAATCTTTCACTTACGTTTGAACTGGAAGATGGTTATTTAAAGGGAACAATAGAAGACGATGGAGTTGGCCGGAAACGATCTTCAGAGATAAACGCAGCTGTTTACAAAGACCATGCTTCAAGAGGAATGGAGATAGTTAAAGAAAGAATAAGAGTTCTTAACTTTATTGAGAATATGAGAATCGAATTAGAGGTAATTGACAAAGTAAGCCATGATAATGTTTGTGAAGGAACAAAAGTGATTATCAAAATACCAATTTAGAAAATGATAAAGACAGTTATTGTTGATGATGAAGAACTGGGACGAAGCGTTCTGAGCAACCTTATCCGAAAGTATTGCCCTGACTTAAGTGTTGTAGGTATGGCTGGTTCACTCAAAGAAGCTAAAAAAATAATTGAGGAAGTTAATCCTTCATTAGTATTCCTGGATGTTGAAATGCCAGGCGGCTCAGGTTTTGACCTTTTGGAAAGTTTAAGCGATCGCTCATTTTCCTTGATCTTTACAACTGCTTATGATCAGTATGCAGTAAAGGCTTTTAAATACAGTGCGATCGATTATCTTTTAAAACCAATTAATATAGAGGAACTTATCAATGCTGTAAAGAAGATCTCCACTTCAGAGGGTCAGAAGAACCAGGCTTCTTCTATGAAACATTTAATGGAAAGTTATAACAATTCAGGTATATCAGTGAGCAGCAACAAGATTGCTTTACCTACACAACAGGGACTTGAATTTGTTGATATAAAAGATCTTATTCATTGTGAAGCGGATGGGAAACATACGTTTTGTACGATAAAAGATGGACGAAAACTTCATTGTACCCGCAGCATGAAGGACTTTGAAGAGCAGCTGGAACAGTTTGGTTTTTGTCGGATACACCATGCTCATTTAGTAAACCTTGATCATATAAAACAATACAATAAAGGCGATGGCGGACAAGTAATTATGTCGAACGGTGAAGAGGTAACGGTTTCCAAAAGAAAGAAAGAAGAATTTCTGAAGAGGTTGAATAAAATCTGAGCTGGAAAAACATTACGTTAAAGCTTCAACACATATTAAAGGCTTGACTTATGGACAATTTGTCCTATTTTTGATCAAAAAACAACCATGAATATCAAGAAAATTTGCGCTCTGTTATTTTTACTTTTTATCACTTTTTACTCACAGGCACAGAAACAAATTTCAGAGTATTCAATTTCTGAATTACAAGAGAAGAAAAACGAAGCTGTAGCCAGTAACAATGCAGACAATGCAGCAGTTTATACCAAAGCACTTGAGATCCGATCACAAATCGATGCCGCTGTCAAAGCTGAAGATTATACTAAAGCGGGTTCTTTAAAAGAACAACTAAAATCCCTAAAGGTATTAAGTGCTGAGGATAATGAAAAAATCAAAGCCCTGGAAGCAAAGATCAAAATAGCTGTTGCTGAAGAAAAATACGACAAAGCTGCTGCATTGAAGAAGGACATTGAAACTATAAAAGGCATCCAATCCCAAGATTCTCCAGTGCAGCAAACTAACAAGACAGCTTCTGTCTCATCCTCTATCCCATCAATTGAATTCGTAAACCAGGTTTATTTCTGGAATAAAAATGATAACACATTAAAAACACTTGAGTATAGCACTCCAGAGATTAAAACTCAAACTAACGTAGGTTTCGGTTATGCTCAGGCAACAAGTTTCTGGACCATACCTGGAATCAAATCAGATGTTGTACTGAATTCAGAAGGTAACAGCTCTTTTATAATTAAAGTAAGTCATGGGGTTAATCCAATAGATCTTTTTCGTCTCGTAAGATTTCAGATCCTTGGTAAGGTTAGTCCATGTCGTCATATGGCAGCATATACAAGCACTTCTGCAGCATACACTGGCGGATCAACAAATGAAAGAAGAGATAATGACATTCCGATCAGCTTTCAAAAGCTTGATGATGGCGGCAACTACGAAATAGTACTGAATGGAAGAATGGGCCCTGGTGAATATACTTTTTTTGGCCTTGGGAAAATGTATTCTTTTTCGTTACAAAACAGCTATACAAACAATACCAACCTGCAAAAAAACCAATCTTCATTATCTTCAGCGACTACAAGCTACACAAAAAGGGATATTTACAGTGAACCTAATATCATCTGGTTTGGTGTTGACTTCAGTCTTTTTAATTATGTGTTCGAAAGAAAATCAGATGATGAAGCGGCTCTTTCTGCTCACATAAATAAACTTCAAAAACATTATGCTGCGGATATTCCACCTTCCAAATTTATGCACTGGATGGCCAAGAATAGCTTTATGGATGATAAGGAATATACAGAAAGCTTATATAAAACATATATCAATCCTGATTGGATCACTGGTATACCAAGAACTGTTACCGAAAGTGATATTCAGAATCATCTCATGAATTATAAATCCGGTTCAAAAGGAATAGGTTTAGTTTTATTACCGGAAGAATTCAACCAGGACAGAGCTAACTACACTGTTGAATTTGTTTGGTTCGACATCGAAACAAAAGCAGTTATACATTCACAAAAAATAATTGAAAAGGGAGCACCTCACGGAGGGCTGGCTTCCTGGGATCCTATTTTAGTTGATGCAACTAAAACCTACGTAGATAAATTTTACAAAAAGGAAAAAGGATATTAATTGTAAGATAAAAAAATCAGACTCTGATCCCGATTACAAGGATGTCATCGGTTTGTTCCATTGTTCCTTTCCAATCCATAATATACTTATCAAGGAATATCTTTTGCTCTTCCATAGTCATATGTTGTGAACTCAAAAGCGCTTCC
Source organism: Bacteroidota bacterium (assembly GCA_021323165.1). Lineage (GTDB taxonomy): Bacteria > Bacteroidota > Bacteroidia > 2-12-FULL-35-15 > 2-12-FULL-35-15 > 2-12-FULL-35-15. The sequence continues at coordinate 10,166 of JAJTCJ010000010.1, forward strand.
TTAAATCTCTTAGTCATCAGCTTTTTATCGTCTGAACTAAACTGATCAGAATATCCATCAGTAAAAAGATAAATAGTATCACCTTCAGATAATTTCAACATATTACTTTCGAATGTTTGATCATCACTGGTTAATCCTCCTATAGCAGTTTTTGTTGCCTTTATCTCAGTAATCTCTCTTACATTTTTTCTGATCAGCCATAAAGGTCTGTTGGCACCTGCATAGGTTACTGTTTTAAGTCCTTTATCAAAATGGCAAATACAAACATCCATTCCATCCCTTGTAGAATCATCACTATTATTCTGACGTAATGACTTTTTAATTCCTCTATTAGTCATGTTAAGTATTTCAGATACATGTGATGTTTGCTGAGCAGAAATTGTCAGCTTTTCTGAACTGATCACACTCATGAATGCACCCGGAACTCCATGACCAGTACAATCGGCTGCAGCAATAAGATAACCATCCTCATTCTCAACGAACCAATAAAAATCTCCGCTTACAATATCCTTTGGTTTGTAAAGAACAAATGATTTCGGAAAGGCCTTGAATACTTCTGATAAAGGGGGAAGAATCGATTTTTGAATATGAAGAGCGTAGTTTATACTGTCAGTTATTTCGTGATTCTTTTCTTCAACCAGCCCTCTTTGCTTTTCTGCTTCATCCTTCTGCAATACAACCTCTGCCGTTCTTTCCACAATAATACTTTCAAGTCTTTCTTTATCTTTTCTCAGTGAAGCCGTCCTCCATCTAAAAATGCCCAAAACCGACAAGATCACTAAACATGCAAAGCTGATCCTGAACCACCAGGTCTTCCACCATGGAGGTTCTATTTTAAAAGTAAAAGCAGCAAACTCCTTGCTCCAGATTCCCTGGGAATTTAATGCCTTCACTTTAAAGGTATACGTTTTTCCAGGATTTATATTTCCAAATACTGCTTCCGTTCTTGGGCTTTCAGGGGACCAATTTTCATCCTGACCTTCAAGAATATATGAATACTTAACATTGTCGGTTGTTAAAGCCTGAAAATCGAAAGTAAGGTGATTATGCTGATACGAAAGTACAAGCTTAGCCGGGAGGGTTGTTAAGCGATCAATAGTATCTGTATAATTTTTCCAATCAACATTTTGAAATGATAACCTAATGCCTGTGATGGCTATTTTGGGTGGAGTAGAATTTATAAAATCGTATTTCCTGTTATAACAGCTGAGTCCGTTATTGGTTCCGAACCAAACAAGCCCTTGACTATCTACAAGACCAGCATTTTGTATTACTTCAGTCCCCTTATAACCTTCCTGCTCCCCATAATATCTTAATTCCTGAATAGAAAAATTTGAATTTAATCTTATCTTATTGATGGCAAAATCGGTACCTATCCAAAAACTCTTATCAAAGGAATCCCATTCAATAAGATTTATATGGTTTGAACATAATCCATCCTTTATATTGATCGTTTTGAATTTTTTTCCGTCAAAACAACTTATACCACTTTCACCTGTTCCGAAAAAAAGATTTCCTTTATCATCCTCATTAATCGCCCACACTGATTTATCAGCCAATCCATCTTTTTCAGTATAATTAATAAATCTTTGACCATCATATTTTATCAAACCAGCATCCAGTGTTCCGATCCAGATTATTGAATGAAAATCCTGAAAGATCGTTAAAACATTTTCCGAGATAAAACCATTATCATTATTATAAACTGTTACTTTATCTCCTTCAATCCGATAAACTCCATCTCCATAAGAACTTATCCAATAAATTCCATTATTGTCCTGAATGATCTTTGTGATTCCGGTAATTGATCTTCCTCCAAATTTATTTATTACCTTTTTTAATTTATAACCTTCACCACTTTTTGATAAAACAAATATTCCCTCCTGCGCTCCGATCCACAGGTCATTTTGACGGTCGATGAAAAGTGTTCTAATAACAATCTTGGAAATTTCCGGAATATTATTTATTGAAGTAAAACCGGATCTGTTTTTATCATAAATATTTATTCCTGAACCAGGAGTACCGCATAAATATTTTCCTTCCTCATCCTGAATTATGCAGTTGATGACTTTGCTTGTGAGTCCATCATTATCGCTATAGCTTACAAAGGATTCATTATTAAAAACATTAACTCCTCCTGATTGTGTCCCTACCCAGATATTTCCTTCATAGTCAGTAGCAACTCCTAAAACCTCATTATTTGAAAGACCTTTTTCTTCAGTAAATAATTTAAAATTATCCTTCTCAAGTTTTAGCAAACCATGATTCGTAGCAAACCAGATATTTCCTTTTTTATCTTCAGTTATACTTCCAATAAAATCACCCGCAACTTCTTTTGGAAGATCAATTTTTTCGAACTTATTGTTATGTCGTTTAACAACAAATCCTTCTGCTCCTGCAAACCAAATTTGTCCTTTGGAATCGAACAAAGTTGCGAATGCTGTTTTATTATTAACGACATCTTCTTTATCATAACTTGTCACACGGGTACCATCATATTTGGCAATTCCATTGGATAAACCAAACCAGAGATCCCCAGCGCTATCCTGCGAAATACAAAATACATTATTGGAGGGAAGATTGTCTTTATCAGTCAGGTAAGTGAACTTTTTATCATCAAATTTTAATACCCCTACCCCACGGATTGCAAACCACTTATTGTTATTTTCATCTATATAGATCCAATAAATACCCTCGCCTGTTTGTAAACCGTTATGATTGTTATAGTTTTTAAGTGTGAGTCCGTCAAACATAGAAACACCTTCTGATGTTGCGATCCAAATATTTCCTTTCCGATCCTCGGTGATAAACGTAACATCATTTGCTACAAGTCCATTTTCCTTAGTGAAATTTTTAAAATTCTTTCCATCAAAACGGCTTACTCCACCCTGAGCCCCAAACCAGATAAAACCCTTACTATCCTGAAAAATGTTGTTTATAACAGATCCCACCAGGCCATTCTTTGGTGTGTAATTTTTAAAGTTATATTGCTGAGCAACCGCAGAGATGCAGATAGCGTGTAAAAAAACGAGACAAAGAATTTTTAATTTTTTACACATAAAAAAAAGTCTAACCGCTGGTGGTTAGACAAATTTATCATTTTAACCGAATATAACTATTGGTAAATAAATTTCTTATAAACCAGTAATTATATAATCATCATCTTTATATTAAAATTAAATTATTGCATGCTCCATTCATCAATTTGCTTTTGCATAGCAGCAATAGCTGACTGGTCATACTTTTCTTTACCGTTTTTTATTATTTCAATTGCCTTTTTTTCGAGCTCTATCGCTTCTTTCTTTTTTCCGTTCAAGGCTAACAGACAAGCATATGTATCCATATTGAATTGAGGATGCGGATTAAGCTCGTAAGATTTTTTTGCCCAACTCTCCGCCTTTTCAAGCATTCCTTTGTCCTTCACTTCTGTATAAAACGTGTAGGCAATATTGTTCAAGAAATCTACATCAGTACTTTTATACTTATCAATGTAGATTACAGCGGTTTTAGCAAAATTATTATAGTCCTGTTTATTCTGATAGTAGTTAAGATCGGCATCCAAAAGTACTTCTTCTCCACGTTTAAATCCGGAATTTTGAATTTCTTTTTTTAAATTAAAGATTTTAACACTGTCAGGTGTCCTTGCATAGATCAAATTATTTAATGCATCAGAATAAACATAAAATATTTTATTATTCACTGAATCAGCTGTATGAAGTTTAGAAAACAGCTCAGCATTTTTCATTAAATAATTGAACGTTTTGGAATTATTATCATTCAAATGAGAATATATAATATTCCAGTTTGTTGATGATGAAAGATCAGATTCCTTTTGACTGTTTAAATAATCTGATAAAACATCTCTAGTGTCTAACCCTGATCCGGATAAGATATTTAAATAGGAACTTATAAATAAACCTTCCCGGTTTCCATTCATGTACTTTTTCTCGATGGTTGAAAATTGTTTCTCAGGAATCAACGCATCTTTTCCCAGCTGAATAAAATCGGCTGAAGAACGCGAACCTGCCACTCTGTGAATTAAGTCTCCATTTTCATTAATAAATAGCAAAGAAGGATAAACATTTATTTTGTATATTTTTGCTATTTCCAAACCTTCCCCGGCTTCCATGTCAATTTTCGCATTCACAAAGGTTTTGTTAAAGAAGCTTGCCACTGTATCATTAGTAAATACATTTTTTGCCATCCATTTGCAGGGACCGCACCATGTGGTAAAAGCATCAATAAAAATAAGTTTATGCTCGGTTTTAGCCTTGGCTTTTATTTCAGCGAAACTGCCATGTTCGAAATTAATTTGTGAAAATGAATTTGCTGCAAAAAGCAAAAAAATGCCAATAAAGAGCGGAGTGATTTTTTTCATGAGGAAAAAGATTATTAATAAATTAGAATGAATAGACAAATATATTAAATCAAAACATCTTCCTGTGGAGATAAATAAAAGTACTCAACATTACTGCCGAGCACTTTTAGAAATATATTAAAAGATTAATTAATCAGGCATTTTTATTTAAACATATCACGATTATTGAATAGCCACGCGCTTAATAATCGAATCATTCTCATTTTTAATACTGATAAGGTAAATCCCCTTTTCGAAACTGCTGATATCAACATTCTTCTTTACAAAAGTACCTGAGCCGCTAATAGATTCATTAAATATAATTTGTCCTAAAGAATTATATATAGTTAATTCATTAATCCTTTCTGCAATAAATTCGATCGTTATTTCAGCATTAGCCGGATTTGGATAAATATTTAAACGCTTGAAATTATCGTTATAATTAATTCCTGTTGATACAGCTGAACCATTCTTAATGTTCGAACGGGTAGTATTTACCGAAGCCCTTGTTGGTTCGCAACTTATACTCCAAATTGTTTCAATGCGCCATCTGGCATTTGGATAAGAAGCATAATTTGGATCTGTTATAGTTAGCTGAGTCCCGGCAACACCTCCAATTGTCATCCAGTTACCATTGCTCGTATTATCCCTTAAAAGCATGTAAGCAGATAAGGCAGAAATGGGTGTGGATTGACCTTCAATACTGTAATGATTCCAGTTAAATGTACCTCCGGTTCTGGTAACATATATGGTATTGTGATAAAGACTAAGTGCGCTATAATTACCGCAAGTATCTCTTATCTGAAGTTTATACCTGTAGGTTCCAACATTAGGATCACCGGTAAAAGGAAAATACAAAGCAGCAACAGTATCTACAAGCATACTAATAGAATCTTTTGACAATGCACCAATCCGTTTGTAGGTGTTGGAAATTGTTTCGCGGTATACTATAAATGAATCAACATTTGTATAGGATGTTTTATCCCAATAAATAATGTTATGAGTAGACGCACTATCTACCGTTACCATACAAATTTCCGGTGCCGGAGTAGGAGAAGGTTGTGTAATGGTTACACTTGCTGTAGCTGTTGCATTATTTGCATCAGTAACTGTAACAGTATAACTCCCTGCAGTAAGACCGGTGGCGGTTGGACCTGTTTGAACAGGTGTAGTGTTCCAGGAATAAGCATATGGTGCGAGACCGCTTGTTACAACAGCAGTAGCCATTCCATTGTTGCCGCCATAACAATCTACCATGGTCGCATTTATATTATCGACATCAAATCTGTAATATTTAAATATTGTTCCTTTACCAAAGGGGCCACCGCCAGTACCACACGTTCCGTAGAAGTACCCATTTTGATAAATCAGAGCCGCCCGAGGCCGGGATGCACTAGCTGCACTCCCGTAAGTAAAATTTATTACTTGTGAAAATCCAGAACCGTCAGAGTTTATTTTAAAAATACAGCCGCTATTATTAGGAGTTCCCATTTCAGTCATTCCGTAAAGAAATCCTCCTGCAGACACAAGCGTACCAGTGGGAAATTCTCCGTTCATATAATCAAAATTATGAAGATTTGTAAAGGAGGTTCCATCAGGCTTAATTTTATAGATCGTTCCACTGCCTGATCCACCGGTAAGCCCGCCACCGTATTGAGTTGTACCATAAAGATATGTCCCGTCAGAAATCAATGAACCCAGAGGGCCATGACCGTTAATTCCTGAAAAGTCAAACAATTTTGAATAGGAACTCCCATCCGGTTTTATTTTAAAGATCACACCTTTAGAAGAAGTACCTCCTGAAGAAGTATTTCCATAAAGATAAGTTCCATCGAAGAAAAAACCTCCCTTTGGCCCAGTTCCATTTGATCCGGTAAAATCCAATAATTTTGAATATCCTGTACCGTCAGTTTTTATTTTAAATACAACACCTTGTCCGCTTGAACCACCCTGAGTGGTCATTCCGTACAAAAATGTCCCGTCTGAAATAAAAATATTAGAGACTGGGGACTCTCCATTCGTACCGGAGAAATCCAATAATTTTGAATATCCTGTTCCATCTGGTTTTATTTTAAATATTACTCCTTTTTCATTTACTCCTCCACCAGATGTCATACCATAGAGAAATGTACCATCATAATATAAACCACCCATTGGGTTCTTTCCGTTCGCTCCGGTGAAATCAAGAAGTTTTGTATACCCTGTTCCGTCCGGTTTAATTTTATAGATTATCCCCCAATAAGTAGTCCCATCACTTGAAGCTGTTCCATACAGAAAAACTCCATCCGAAACAAGGTCATTGTAAGGGTATGCGCCATCTGGCGCACCCTGGAATGCATGCAGAACTGTCTGCTGAGCGGTACATGGAATAAAATGCAGCATAAAAGTTAAAAGGAACGTGTGAATAATGGATTTGAATTTGGACATTTTCGAGATATGATTTTAATATTTATTTTTTTTAACTTATTCTATACTTTCTAACTAACCTTATGGCTCCTTAATAATTTTTACTGAATCGCAATCCGCTCAAAAAACGTTTTGCTTTCACACGTTAATCTGATATAATAAATTCCTTTTTGCAAATTACTTATATCAAAAGTCTTTTTCATCACGACTTCGTTATTAATGATAAGCTCACTATAAACAACCTGTCCAAATGAATTATAAACAGACAATTCATTTGATCTGCCACCTAAGAATTCAACAGTTATATTCTCAGAAGCAGGATTAGGGTAAACCAACAAATGATCATTGAGGGATTTATCCTGAATTCCAGTTGTTGTTGAACTTCCGTTCTTAATATTGGAACGGGTTGTGTTCACTGAAGCACGGGTTGGAGAGCAGGAGATACTCCATGCTACATCTACCCTGTATCGTGACAAAGGATATAAAGCATAATTAACATCAGTATAAGTAGTATTTCCACCGGGAATAGTTGAACTTATCGGCAAAAAGTTTCCTGTACCAAGATCATCACGATAAACTCTGTAAAATGTTACAGGGTTTGAAGTACCTTCTATCTCATACAATGTCCACTGCAAATTTCCATTACCTAAATTCTGTAAGTGAATAGTGTTGTGATACAAGCTCCAATCTGCTGGAACAGATTCGTTTCCACACGTATCGATCACAGTCATCTTATATTTATACGAGGTAACGTTCGGATCCGCACCCGTATCATGGTATTCGGACAGGGAATCATAATGAACAGAAGCAATATGAGCATACGTATTGGTTGTCACTTCACGATAGATACGGAAGCTGTCTATTCCCGTTACTGCAAGTTTTTCCCAATAAATGATATTGTGCGTAGACAATGTATCCACAGTGGAAAGGCAGATCTCCTGATTCATGATCGCTGCGCAGAAAGTTTCAACAGCTTTACAAATAGTATCTGCACCGCAACTGTTATTCACTACAAGGCAAACATTAAATGTTCCTGAGTTTGGGTAAGTATAAGCAGGAGAAACCTGGTTAGTGGCATACGAGTTCCCAAAGGTCCAGTAGTAACTGCTTGCGTTTAAGCTGGTGTTAGTGAAATTTACACTTGTTCCGGAAGGTGCAAAGGTAAAATTTGCTGTCGGAGCTGTACAGACATTTACTGACTGACAAAGCGTATCTGCACCGCAGCTGTTTGTAACAATTAAACATACACTGAATGTTCCGGCCGAGGGGAAATTATGAGTTGGATTTTTTAATGAGCTGAAAGTTCCATCATTAAAATTCCAGCTGTAACTGGTTCCGTTCAACGAAGTGTTTTCAAATTCAGCTGTTAAGCCGTCAGAATAATAATTAAAAGCAGGATCTGGCCTTGAGCAATTCACGTCTATTAAATAGGTAAGTGAATCGGCACCGCAGCCATTAATTACCTTCAGCTTTACATTATATGAACCCGCGGAAGTGTATTGATGAGACGTGTTATACTGTGTCGATGTTTGCCCGTCACCAAAATACCAAATAACGCTGGCTGCGTTTGAGCTAGAATTACTGAATGTTACAGTTTGTCCGGTAATTGTTCTGGTGTAAAGTGCAGTTGGGACTGCACAAGTAACATTGACCGTACTGCATTTTTGGTTTGTACCACAGGCATTTATTGTAACTAAGCAAACGTTATAAGCTCCGGTATTAGAAAAAGTATGACTTGGGGATGCAAGTGTGCTTGTAGTTCCATCACCGAAATTCCATAAATAAGAAGTACCACCGCTTGACGTATTTGTAAAGTTTACATTTAAACTATTCACGGAACTCGAATAGTTAGCAAGTGGTGTGCTGCAGTTAAATGATACGGTCTGACAAACAGTATCTGCACCGCAACCGCTTGTCGCGATCAGACAAACATTAAAAACACCTGCACTTGTATAGTTGTGTACAGGTGAAGCTTCTGAAGAAAATGTTCCGTCTCCGAAATCCCAGCTGAAACTATAAGCTTCTGTTGCTGATGTATTGGTAAATGTAACCTGGTTTCCGCTTGTTGCAAAAGAGTATCCAGCTGAAGGCCCCTGATTACATACAACGATCTCACGGCTTTCATATAAACTCCATATCCCATCTGCATCTTTCACCCTTGTAAATAAATTGTGCACACCCTGGGTCAGTCCTGCAGTCGGTATGCTTGCCGTGTATGTTAAACTATCAGCATCAGGAAAGTTGATTGCGAAACCATTACCGATTCCAGGGTCAGTATCAAAGAATGCTTCTGCACTTACGAGAGTGGGTGAGGCCTGAATAGGCTCTGCAATAAATACCAAACGGCCTTCGTATAATCCCCATTCATTCGACTGATCCCTGAAGCGGATGAACAAATTGTGAAAACCTGAAGCTAAGGTTGAAGGTGTAGGAACACTCAAATTGGCAACTACCGAATCTCCGGGTGTCACTGCTATCTGAATGCCATTACCTAAACCAGGGTCTGTATCAAAGAATGCTTCAACCGATTTTAATTGTGGCGCAACTGCAGCTATTGCCGCATCTTTAACATAAATTGTTCTGCCTTCATATAAACCCCATTTACCATTCGCATCACGAAATCGTGTAAACAAGGTGTGAAAGCCCACTGATAATCCTGTAGTTGGAATGCTCCCCGCAAAAAGAACAGAATCTCCGGGTATTACATTCATAAGTGTTCCATTGCCAATTCCCGGGTCTGTATCGTAAAAATATTCACCTTTGGTTATTTGCTGAGCAAGCATAAATGCAGGCAGGCAAATGACCATGAATATGGTTGAAAGTATATTCCTCATTTTGAAAAAGTTTTAAATCCCTTAAAAGAGAAAATTATTAATTCTGTTTTTTTGCTTTAACGCTGATGTTTACAGGAGTACCTGCATTAACAGAAGGATTTAAAACATTGAAAGTTTTTACCTGAGGGATAGGAGGAGTTCCTGTCATGTCTATCCATGGATATGCACCACCATAGATACCAATATCAGTTCCGTCAGTTCCGGCATTGCGACCTGGAGAAATTGGAGCGGTGCTTCTTAAATGATAATCGTATGAATAATTGAATGTAGCATTACCAATAGGAACTGCTACGAATTTTGGATCAATTCCTGTGGCATTTGCTGCGCCAAAATTATTTGCCCCTGAATTTCCAGCAGGAGGCAAGGTATTATCACCTAATAAAAAAGCTATGTTATTATTGAATGTATTGTTCTGACACCCGGAAAAATCATAATACGGCCAGGAAGGACTTGATTTATAAAAAATATTATTTTGAATAGTTGCATTATCAATTTCTCTCATTGATACGCCATTTTGACACATGAAAATATTATTGCTAATAAGCACGGAGGTTGGACTATTTCCAGTACCATCTAAGTTCGAAAAAAACATATTATTTGACAATACTATGTTATTGTTATTATTTGGATAAGTCCCTCCATTGATAATACATCTAGTAACAACCCAATTACTTCCTCCTATTGACAAAGTTCCAATCTTACATCTGTCAATTGCAACCGTAGTAACCAACCCATTAACACTTGTTGCATTACCAATAGAATTAAGGTTCAAACCAATAATCTTACAGTTCCTTCCCCGTGATACATATTGTATTGTATCAAAAGTGACGTCTGTTAAAGAAGAAACGAAAGGAAAGTCTTTTTGAGGTTGGTGACCTGTTCCGATAAGGCTCAAGCCTGGTTTATTAATCGTAATCGCACCATAGTTAGTGGACGATCCATGAACATAAATTGAATCTCCGGAATTAGCATTGTTAATAGCGGTTTGTAGATTAGAATACTGCCCTGGAGTATTTGAATTATTACTAACCGTAATAATGGTTGCTAAAGTTGATGATAAACCAAGAAAAGCTGACGCACAAAGTGTAATGATCTTTTTCATTTAGGAGTTGATATTTAAAGTAAACAATAAGTGGTGTGTTCCTTGCGCAAAATTACCCATATAAAAAACTGCGTACAATACTCAATTTTGAGTAATTATTGGAAACAGCATAGGAAACTATTATTTTTACCACTCGGTTTTAAGCTTTTAAATAGCTTAATAAAGAGAAACACATGAATAAACTACAACACTTCAAAAAAGCTACTGAGATCTGGACACAAAAAGCTAAAGCAATAGATTTTCCTCCGGAAATAACACTCAATCTTGAAACTCAGAAAAAATTATTGAATATTATACAGGTAGGAGAATTCTATTGTTATGTCTTTAACCTTCGCACACTTGAAATTGAATTTGTAAGTGAATCTATCAACGCCATTCTTGGTTATCCGGCTAAAAAAAAGTGGACACTTCAGGAAATGTTTAATAATTATCATCCTGATGACATTCCTATGTATCTCAATACAGAAAATAAGATCGCTGAATTTTTCGCTTCACTTCCTCCAGAAAAAATTCATAAATACAAAGCACGATATGACATAAGGGTTCGAAAAGCGAATAACGAATATATCCGTATTCTTCAACAAATAGTAGTTTTTGAAAGCCATTCGGAAACAAACGAACTCAAGTCCTTTGGGGTGCATACAGATATCTCACATTTGAAAACAAGCACAAAGTCAACCTTATCATTTATTGGTATGGATGGTGAACCCTCATACATAGATGTAAAAGTAAAAGCAATTGTTCCAACAGTTGAAATTTTCAGCAAAAGGGAAAAAGAATTATTGAAATACCTGGTGGAAGGATTAAACAGTAAAGAGATTGGAGCCTTATTACATCTCAGCAGCCATACTGTTGATACCCACAGAAGAAATATTTTAAAGAAAACTCAATGTAAGAATATTACTGAAATGGTAGGTAAGGCTTTATCAGAAGGATGGATTTAAATATTGTGAAAACCGTACGCTAATTAAATAGCTCTTAATAAAAAATGCCTGATCAATTGACCAGGCATTTTTATTTTAGAACATATTTTGATTATTGAATAGATATCCGTTTAATTACTGAACCATTCTCATTTTTAATATTGATTATGTAAATTCCTTTTTCGAATCTGCTTATATCAACGTTCTTCTTTACAACATTACCTGAGCCGCTAATAGACTCATTAAACACAATTTGTCCTAAAGAGTTATATATAGTTAATTCATTTACCTTTTCTGCAACAAATTCGATCGTCACATCAGCAAAGGCTGGATTTGGATAAACGATTAAATGTTCGAAATTATTTTTATAATCAATCCCTGTTGCCACAGCACTACCATTCTTAATATTCGAACGTGTTGTATTAACGGACGCACGCGTAGGAGAGCAGCTGATACTCCATGCTACATCCACACGGTATCTTGCTAAAGGATAGGTTGCATAATTCACATCCGTATAGGTTGTGTTACCACCCGGTATCGTTGAGCTGATAGGCAGGAAGTTTCCTGTTCCGAGATCATCACGGTACACTCTGTAGAATGTAACAGGATTTGGTGTTCCTTCTATTTCATACAATGTCCATTGTAGGTTACCGTTACCTAAATTCTGAAGATGTATCGTGTTGTGATAATTACTCCAGTCAGCAGGAACAGATTCATTACCACAAGTATCTATTACAGTCATCTTATACTTGTAAGAAGTCACATTCGGGTTTGCTCCCGTATCATGATATTCCGAAAGATCATTATAAGAAACTGAAGCTATATGTGAATATACGTTGGTTGTAACCTCACGGTAAATACGGAAGCTGTCTATACCGATTACAGCAGGCTTCTCCCAATAAATGATGTTGTGAGTCGATAAAGTATCAACTGTTGATAAACAGATCTCCTGGTTCATAATAGATGAACAGAATGTTTGGATTGTCTGACAAACTGTATCACTTCCGCAATCATTTGTAACACGCAAACAAACATTGTAAGAACCCGAAGCAGGATAATTATAGCTTGGTGAAACCTGATTGGTTGCATATCCGTTACCAAATGTCCAGAAAGAGGTAGCGGTATTCAAGCTTGTGTTTGTAAAATTTATCGTGGTTCCGCTTGGAGTTGCAGTAAAATTAGCGGTCGGACCTGTGCATACATCAACGCTATAACAGATCTGATTCGAGCCGCAGGAATTTGTTGCAGTTAAACAAACATTGTATGTTCCGGTTGCAGGGAAATTATGTATCGGAGGATTTTTGAACGGACTAGTTGTACCATCACCAAAATCCCATAACCAGGAAGTTCCGTTTAAGCTTGTGTTCGAAACTTCAGTGCTTAATCCAGAAGAAATAAAATCAAATTCAGCTGTAGGTGCTCCGCAGGTTACTGTAACATTAATCTGGTAGATATTTGTTCCGCATCCATTCTGAACAATAAGCTTAACAAGATAAGTTCCCGGATTGCTATATTGAACCACGGGGTTCATATTGTTGTTGTTTGTGGTTGAATTACCAAACTGCCACACAAAAGAATAAGCATTGGTAGCTGTGCTTGAAAAGCTAACGGTTTGTCCGCTTACAGTATAAGTAAATCCTGAAACAGGTGCGGCACATGTAACAGAAACATTCTGACAGCTTTGTGTAGAACCACAACCATTATAAGTTGTTAAACAAACATTATAAGATCCTGTGTTCTGAAATACGTGAGTTGGATTCAATAAAGTTGAAGTGCTTCCGTCACCGAAATTCCAAAGAACAGAAGATGCTCCCGAAGCAGTACTTGTAAATGCAACAGTTAAATTGTTTGTTGTTTTTGTGAAAGAGGCAGTCGGACTGGTACAGTTTAAGGTCACATTCTGACAGGCTGTATCATTACCACAGCCGCTGTAAGCGATCATACATACATTCATGATCCCACCATTATTGTAAGTGTGAGTGGTGCTTCTTGCAGTGTCTGTTGCGCCATCACCAAAGATCCACTTGGTAGCAAAATCATTGTTGCTGGTGTTAGTAAAGGTTACTGTATTACCTGAAACAGATGTTGTGTAGCTGGCTACAGCGGGCTGTGAGCAAACCGTAAAAGGAAAGGAACGTGTAAGTCCCCATACACCGGCTGCATCACGCGCACGTATGTTTAATGTGTGGGTTCCCACAGAAAGAGGTGTAAGGAATAATGGATCAACTGCTTCTACCTGACTGATGATATCTATATTATCTGATGGGGTGAAAGGAGGTAAGAAAGCGCCCATTCCGATCCCTGCATCATTCGCATCGAAAAAATATTCCATCGCTACAATAGGAGCAGCTTGTGCAGGTGCAGGAGGCGGAGTAGGATCATACACATAAAATAATTTTTCATCGTGTAAGCCCCACTGTCCGAGGTTATCTTTATAACGAACATATAGTTTGTGGAAACCAACAGCTAAGCTTGTTGTGGGTATGACAAGGTTATTGTTAACCGAATCTGCCGGTCCGCCAATTGCAAATGAAGTACCCATGGCCACTCCGGGATCGGTATCAATAAAGTACTCTCCGGCAACAAGCTGCTGTGCAGAAAGCTTATAGATACCCATAAGGCAGAATAAACTAAGTATTATTATTTTTTTCATGTTTGGAAATTTAAATGTTAGGTTAATGAATAGAAAAAGAAATTAGTTTCTTTTCCTTGCTTTTACATTTACATTTAAAGTTCCGCCAGCAGGTACTGAAGATACAGGCATAGTTACACTTTGTACTTGAGGCATTGCTGGTTCACCTGTAATAGGATAAGGTGCGGGATATTTAAAGATGGGACTTATTCCACCAGTTGGCCCAATATCAGTACCATCAGTTCCTGCATTACGAGCAGGTGATGTAGCACCAAGACGATAGTTGTTGAAGTAATCAGAAGGAACACCAGAAGTGCAGGGTGTGGCAAAGCCTGTGAAAACGGGGTCTGTATTATTTAAATTTCCTGATCCAGTATTGCTCCCATATGGAAGTACAGAATAGGAAGATGAACAATTAAATGTAATGTTATTATTAAATGTAGAGCTAGCTGCGAACTCACCTTGTGCGCCATTTGGAGGACCGTTCGGTGCTTTTTCAAGAAAAATATTGTTACTTATTACAGTGTTAGTGACATCCGAAAAAGCAGAACTGCTGCATACAAAAAGGTTGTTTCTTATAAGATTAGATGCACTGCTAGAGTTATAGATTGTGCCTTTGAGAATATTGTTCCTGATTTCGACCGAACTAGCATTGTCGAGCATTGTAATACCCACATTTATATTGTTTTCGATTAAGATATTACTCATTAAAGAACCAGAAGTACTCGCAAAATAAAAATTGATATTATTAGTATAGTTCTTGCGAATGACCAAATTACTTACTGGATTATTATTACTTCTCGTAATACTTACCTGATAAAAGCCCTCGATTACGCTATTGCTCGAACTATTTGCAAAAACAAATGTCATTCCTTTTGCAGTAAGGTTATTAGCGCTCTGAGGATTAAAGCCCGGACCTCTAAAATTTAGCTTTTTTGTAATTGTAATTGTTTCAGTATATGATAAAGAGGAGCCATGTACCAAAATAGTATCGCCCGCTAGGGCAGCATTAGCTGCTGCTTGTATAGTTGTATATTGCCCAGGGCTTCCTGGTAAAGCTGAGTTATTACTTACAGTTAAAGTTGCTGCTAAAACAGAGCCGGCAAAACATGCCATGCACAAAAGGAGTAAATGTTTTTTCATGTCGATTTTTAATTTGTGTAAAAAAAATGAATTTGGAGGCGGCAAAGATAAAAAAATCACCTAAAAAGTCAAAACGTTTCCTACTCCTTCGGGGGTATTTTTCCGCAACTTAGTAACAACAAGCCTTTTTCCGGGCAATAAAGTATTAATACCGAAACATAATTTAAATAAAGTTTCCTTCAAGAAACTTATAATAGCTAAGAAGATAAAAGAGATTTGTTACGTTTCATTGCAAGAGACGATTGTAAAAGGACTGAATTATACTCTTATACCTATTACAAGTATATCATCGGTTTGTTCCATCTCCCCTCTCCACTCATTAATAAAAGTATCAAGGAAAGTTTTTTGCTCATCCATCGTTTTGGTTTGAATAGAAAGAAGGATTTCCTTGAACTTTCTTGTCATTAATTTTTTATCCTGAGGGCTGAACTGATCTGCGAACCCATCGGAGAAGACGTAAACCGAATCTCCTTTTTGCAAGTCAATTGTATGTTTCGTAAATAATTGTTCGTCTTCTGTATATCCTCCAATAGCAACCTTAGTGGCCTTTACCTCTTCTATATCCGCACTGCCTTTTCTGACTATCCATAACGGACGGTTAGCACCTGCATATTCAACCCTGTTCATTTCGCCATTAAAAGCACATAATGCGATATCCATACCATCGCGTGTAGAATCTGCTTTTTCTGATTGACGTAAAACTTTCTTTAAACCACGATTTACTTTATTCAGTATCAAAGAAACATCCGTTGTTTCTTTAACAGCCTCATTTAATTTCTCTGCACCGATTGTACTCATGAACGCCCCTGGAACACCATGTCCGGTACAATCTGCTGCTGCAATTAAAATTCTTGTCTCCTCTTTTCCATCTCCACTCTCCTGACTATTATAAAACCAGTAAAAATCTCCGCTTACTATATCCTTTGGTTGAAACAAAATAAATGATTCGGGAAGAAGAGCTTTAACGTCAGTTAATGGAGGCAGCAAGGAGCGTTGAATTCTCTGAGCATAATTTATAGAGTCGGTGATCTCCTGATTTTTTATCTCAATGATCGAATACGCATTTTCAATTTTTTTATTCCTAAGGTCTAGCTCCTTATTGATTTTTTTATTCTGACGATAGTTCCGATAAATGAAAAATGATAATGAAGCGATAAGAATTAAAACCACTATAAAAAGAAGGAGAATCAAATTCTGTGTTTGGATCTTGGAAAGCTGGGCAGTTAGAATGTTTTTCTGTTCACTGATCTTTTTTTCACCTAACGCTATCTCTGCATTCTGACTATTCAGCTTCTTTTGCTGTGTGATCAGATTATGCTTCTGAAGCAAGATCTCTGCTTCCTGTGTATTTAACAATCTTATTTTTGCATCAAGTAACTCTTGTTGCTTACTGTTTTCGTATTCAAAACTCTTCAGCATTTCTTTTGTCTTATTATGTTCAAGTCTTTCTATTTCAGACTGGAACAACAAAAGATTATTCTTGATCATCATATTGTTCGGGTCTATTTTCAAAGCCAGATTCAATACGGTGAAGTTTTTCTCTTTATAACAATAATTTTCTTCAGGATTTCTTAAATAGATGTAGCGAAAACGGGTTTGTAGTGCTAATAAGTAATAAACAACTTTGGTTTTAAATGCAGCTGGAGGAAGTGTATTTCTGGCAATCTTAATATAATCGTAAAAATAATAAATAGCACTATCAAGCCTGTTACACTCTATTGCCTCTGACGTATCAGAGGGGAGCTCAGCATATAAAATCCTTTCCATTGCATTCCAGGAAGCCGCTATTTTGGCTTTTTGTTCATCTGTTTCGTTTTGAGAGACAATTGAATTACTAACCGTGAGGAAAGTGAAAAGGAGTAAAAAAAATTTCAACCTGTAACCCATTGATCAATTTACATTTTACCCTTGATGAATTTAAATTCAGTCCTACGATTTACCTTATGTTCAATCTCAGAACAATCAACTCCTTCCACGCATCTGTTCAATATCTTAGTCTCGCCAAATCCAATTCCTTTAACACGCTCTGCCTTTATTCCTTTTTTTACAAACAAATCAGCAATAGCCTTTGCCCGCTTCTCAGATAAAACCAGATTGGATGATGCTTCTCCTACTGCATCGGTATAGGAATATACTTCAATTGTATAAGTAGGATTCTGCTTTAGGATCGTAGATAGCTTACCAATTATTAGGGCATTTTCTGCAGAAACATTAAACTCTCCGGGTTCATATAAAATATTCTCCACGATGAGTATCTCCTGCTCCTTACTGGTTTTAAACTTTTTTAATTTATTCGCGTTCTCTTCTTCCGGATTAGAAACAAGCTTCATTAACTCTGTAGATAAAATATCAAACGCGAAATCATTATTCTTATCCTTGTTCAATTCTTTAATGATTTCACCTTCTTGATTCGCCAGATAAGTTGGCTCTCCCGACTTTAAGTTTTCATTTTTTTCCAGTACTATATTAAAATTCTCCTGAACATTTACACCTTTAAAAGAGAAATCACCATAAATATCCGTTTTTGTGGTTTGGATGATCTCCCCTTTACTATCTTTTAAATTAACCGTCTGATCAACTAAAGAGGCTTTTTCTTTACCATGAAGAAGTTTAGCGTAATAATTCACAAACTTGTTCTGATCTCCGGAATTAGGTTCACCGTTTATGATCGTTTTTAAAACGGAGTATGTACCAGCAGGATTAACCTTTGCCAAAAATACTCCAACTCCTCCGCTGTTACTTAATCCGGTTTTATTTATATTAAGACTTCCTTCGTAACAACCCAAAATATAAGTATTATTCTCCTGATCAGAGAAAAGGTCAAGCACCATATCATTACCTTGTTCCCCAGTCATGATATTCCAGTTATCCTGCACAGCACCTTTAAACTTCAAAACAAACAAATCGTTACCAACAGTTTCTAAAGTATTCAATGACTGCCCGCTTAGAGAATTGAAATTAAAATATCCGCCTACAAAAATATTTCCCAACCCATCAACAGAACAGGATGTACTTTTTTCATTACCTGCAGTTCCAAATGATCGAAGGAAAAGCATTTCACCTCCTGCATTAAATTTTGTCATAAACACATCAGATTCTCCCTTACTACTTATCTGATTTTTACCATACACAATGCTGCTGTCGCAATTACCGGTCAGATAAACATTTCCTTCTTTATCTGCGCTGATGCCGGCAGTAAAATCATAACCCTTACCACCAACCCCGTTAAGCCATTGGGGACTGCCAGCTGAATTAAACTTTGTTAAAAATACATCATTGGCTCCGGCTGAAAATGCTGAGAGATGCTCAAATGCCATTTTGCCTGAAAAATATCCTGTCAAATAAAAATTGTCATTGAACGATGATAAACATGGTGTAACCAAGTTATCATCCTGCAGGCCTCCGGCTGTTTTACCCCAGATAACATCACCTTTCGGAGAAAGCTTTAACAGAAGAATATCACTGCCTCCAGTACTGGTTAAAGTTTTATTCCCAATGACTACAGTTTGATAAAAACTTCCTGCTATATATGTATTTCCCAGTTTATCGACTTTAATATCATATCCTAAAGAGCCTTCCTTTCCTATGCATGGCTTTATCCATAAAGGATCTCCTGATGGATTATATTTTGCTACAAAAAGACTTTGCTTATCACCTTTAACAAATATTTCCCCGAATAAGGCTCGGCCTTCAAAAAAACCGGTGATATAAATGTAACCGGCATCATCAACAATAACAGAACGTCCTTCATCTGTACCATCAGACCCTGCATTGGTGGCCCATAAACAATTTCCTTCAGGATCATACTTTGCTAAAAAAATATCATCATTACCATAGCTCCCTATAATAAGAGTTTTGCTGAATCGAACAACTCCACTAAAACTTCCTGTGACATAAATATTCTTTTTGGCATCGACAAAAAGCTTAGACGCGTTGATACTATTACCCGCTAATAAAGGCTTATTAGCTGCAATATTATAAGGTAGAAAATTTAAAAATGATAAAAGGATGAATCCTTTAAAAAATAAATTTTTCATGAAAGAGGAGTATAAGAATTTAAAATTCAACATTTAATCATCCAATTCCAAAGATAATACTTTTCGATTATCAGACTCTGATACCAATGACCAATATATCATCCGTTTGCTCCATGTTGCCCTTCCAATTATTAATAAAATCCTCCAGAAATTCTTTTTGGGCTTGCATATTTTTATTCTGAATAGAAAGAATGAGCTCTTTAAACTTTCTGGTCATTAATTTCTTATCCTGTGGACTGAATTGATCAGCATAACCATCGGTAAAAAGATAAAGTGTATCTTCTTTAGAAAGTTGAAGCATATTACTGTCAAAATTCTGATCATCGTTTGTTAACCCTCCTATTGCAGTTTTTGTAGCCTTGATTTCCGTTATGACTTCTGAATTCTTTCTGATCAGCCAAAGAGGTCGGTTAGCCCCGGCATAAGTGACATTCAGAAATTGTTTATCAAAATGACAAAGGGAAATATCCATTCCATCACGGGTAGAATCATCGCTGTTGGTCTGACGCAGTGATGATTTAATTCCTAGATTAGTCAGTTTCAATATCTCGGAAACATGAGAAGTTTGCTGAGCCGCAATTGTTAGTTTTTCCGAACTGATCACACTCATGAATGCTCCGGGAACTCCATGCCCTGTACAATCAGCCGCTGCAATAAGAAACCCATTCTCATTTTCTTTCAACCAGTAGAAATCTCCGCTTACGATATCTTTAGGTTTATACAACACAAAAGAATCGGGGAAGACCGAACATATGTTATCAAGAGGAGGGAGTATTGCAGATTGTATTCGTTTTGCATAATTGATTGAATCGGTGATTTCCTGGTTTTTTTGAACAAGCTCTGCTGTTCTTTCTTTAACCTGAACTTCTAGATGTTCCTTCTGAACTTCAATGATCTTCTGCTTTTCTTTTTCCTGCTCCAAAGACTTAGCCGAAAGCTCCTGAACACGGATAAGCTGCTCTTCAAGATTTTTATTAGCAGTAGAAAAACTACGTGCATGACGAATCGACATGTAAATCGGGATCACAAAAATACTTCCCACCAACGGTAAAAACAGTAAAAAGATCAATACACCAATTATTACAAGAGGAATGATATAATTTATAAATGCTGTAATTATTAATATTAAGCCGAGAATTAAAAAAGCATACTTTAATCTTTTTTTTCTTTTTTTATCCGGATCATATTTTTTCAGCAATCGGATTATAATCAACCTTAATCCATCTATGTAACATAGTATTTGAAGGAAACCTGAAATAATCACTGCGGCCTTAATAGCAACAAAAAACAAAACAAGCGTGATCAATCCTATTACAAAGCCAACCCAAAACCGCTTAGGCATTTTTGTATAAGTGAATGAATACACAAGTGCGAGCAATGATAAAGACTGTATGATCCCAAGGAATTCTGAAACCTGCTTAAGAAATAATATAGTGGATGGATCACTGATATTGTGAGAAGTCAGTAAAACTAAAAAATATATAGCAAGACTAAAAGCAAATACAGTGTAATATAAATTTGACCGCTCCCTTTTATAAAAAAAGAAAATAGCACAATGAAGTAAACCTAAAATAAAGAAGAAACCAATACTGAATGCAAATAAAACCGATTCAAATAAATTTAAATATTTATATTTCCACGAAGCAGTTTCTTCATCCAGAATTTCACAGGTAAAGCCGGCAAAATCTTCATTGTAAGTTTTGAGATAATATTCTGAATTATGATTGGAATATCTTACTGCAATTACATATTCGCCAGGTTCACTAACAACAAATTTAACCGGTTCTCCCCCAGGATCATAACCGTATCCCGACTGATTATTAGCACTCACTGTTCCATACTTCTTCAATAGTCTGCCCTGAAAATATATTTCTGATGCCCCGAAATGTTTTAGAACAAACGCCAAAGGCTTATTTATTAATGAATCAGTAATTGTGATCTTATATCTAAACCAGGCAATGCCGGTATAATCCTTTATTGTGTGAGAATATTTTGCAGGCTTTAAGGAACCCCAATAAGTATCGTTGAAATTAGGATTGGCCCATGCAGTGTCATCGCCTGAATGATATTTCCAAGCCCTTTCAGTTTCCTGGAAGTTTGATTCATCACCCATGTTAAACTTAAAGCTTTGGGCAAAAGAATTGATTGAAAACAATAAGAGTATAATGAGTTGTAATATCCTTAAATGATGCTTTCCCATAAAATAATAACAATTGATCTTTACAAATTAAACTCTAACTCCTATCACCAATATATCATCCGTTTGCTCCATATCACCCCGCCAGTCCTCAATAAAAGTCCCAAGAAATTGCTTTTGCTCTTCCATAGTTTTATCCTGTATTGATAGTAAGATCTCTTTGAATTTTCTTGTCATTAGCTTTTTATCCTGTGGACTAAATTGATCGGCATAACCATCAGTAAAAAGATATAAAGTATCACCCGGAGATACTTTAACCATATTTGAATCGAACTGCTGATCATCGGGAGTTAAACCACCGATAGCTGCTTTTGTAGCTTTAATTTCAGTTATTTCAGTGCTGCCGTTTCTAATGATCCATAAAGGCCTGTTCGCTCCTGCATAGGTTACCTGAGACAATTTCCTGTCGAAATGACAAAGACAAATATCCATTCCGTCACGGGTAGAATCCTCACTTTCCGTTTGCCGTAAAGTTTTTTTAACTCCCAGATTAGTTCGGTGAAGCAGCTCTGCAACATTAGAGCTTACAATTGAAGCTTCTGTGAGTTTCTCCGAATTAATAACACTCATAAATGCTCCGGGCACGCCATGACCTGTACAATCAGCTGCTGCTATAAGATAACCGTTCTCATTTTCCGCGAACCAATAGAAATCTCCGCTGACAATATCCTTGGGCTTAAATAAAATAAAAGACTGAGGAAATACTCTTACGATCGACTCTGATAAAGGAAGTATTGCAGACTGAATACGCTTCGAATAATTTATGCTGTCTGTTATCTCCTGCTTTTGGTGTTCAATGTATTCCTTTTGTTTTGCAAGTTGTATGTTAACTTTTTTTCTTTCATTGTTTGAGTATATAGTAATAATAAGAAGGCAGACAGCAGCAATAACTACAAATATAATTATAACAAGAGTCCTTGATTGATTTTCAACAGTAGTATTCTTTTCAATCATCTTTGAATTATATTCCGACTTTTCTTTCTTCAGCAATTCAATCTCATTTTTACGTTCGGCTGTTTCCTGACTTTCAATCAGCTCATTGATCTTAGCGGTAATGCCGGTGTTTTTACTATAAGCACTATTCAGTAAATATTGAAGTGTCTGATTCTCGGCTAAAAGAATATCATATTTCAGGCTCTCAAACTTTGCAAGGATGGCCGACAAGGGCATATTCTCAAAATAAAAGGACTCCCATGTTTGTTTATATTCTGCATCATCCTCGGTATAAGTTATATCATCAGTATTAAGATTTAGGCCCTCCTCAAAAAAAGGTCTATCGCTTTTACTAGGTATTTTTAAAAGATAAAAATAGTATGATCGAATTTGTTTCTTTAAATCATAAGCAGAATAATATGATGTATCTCTATTACCGGCTCCTCCAAATAACATCTTTGTCACCATATCAACAGAAGAAGTTTTCCTTATCTCAGAGTTTTCAAGACTGTCTGCAGACGCCTCAGTAATATTATCACAAGCTGCAACAAGTTTATTTCTTAAGGTTCGGATATACTTTATTAGTGCGGTTGTTTTAGCATGAACTTTGGCTGCAGAATCACTTAAGGTATCATTTTTAGTAGAATTTATAGCTTGTAAGATTACCCCATTCTTTCTTTCTGTCTTCTTTGCATTAACTATTATACCTGCTTCAATTTCAGTGAACGAGTTGAAATTATAATTTCTTCCCCCCATAGAAAGATAAAATACAAAACAGGTAATTAGTATGAAATGAATAATATTATTCGTCCTTTTTATCTTATCGGGATTTATTTTAAACTGCCTGAAAATATAATAAGGAAGGAAAACAAAAAACCAGATAATAGCAGAAAGAAAAGCCAGCACAGAAGCTCCAGGCCAATACATACTTTTAAAAATTACAGAAACAGCAACAACAATACAAACAATTGATTTAATTATAATATAAATCAATTTCTCTCCCGATTTTCGTTCTTGAATTGCAAGTAAAGGCGTATAGAATGCAATATAAAAAAATGTCCCCAGGATCAATAGTGGTCCTGCTCCCGGCCACCACTGCATTTTAAATAAAAAACCAACAATTATGAGAAGGCTTAATATTCCAAAAACTCTTAATATTTTCATCTTATTAAATTAAATTATTAAATCTAAGCCACTAGTCCCTAAATGTAACATTTACTAAATCAAACTCTAATCCCTATTACCAAAATATCATCCGTTTGTTCCATATCGCCTCTCCAGTCTTCAATAAAAGTTCCGAGGAATTGTTTTTGCTCTTCCATGGTTTTATCTTGGATTGATAACAAGATCTCCTTAAACTTTCGTGTCATTAATTTTTTATCCTGGGGACTGAACTGATCTGCATAACCGTCAGAGAAAATATAAATAGAATCTCCTGTTTGTAAATCAATTGTATGTTTGGTAAATATTTGCTCATCTTCTGTGTAACCGCCAATTGCTACTTTGGTTGCTTTTGTTTCTTCGATTTCAGAATTTCCTTTTCTAATGATCCATAAAGGTCGGTTTGCTCCGGCATAGTCCACTTTTGTCATTTCCTTATTAAATGCGCATAAAGCGATGTCCATTCCATCACGGGTTGAATCTGCCTTCTCGGATTGTCTCAACACTTTTTTCATCCCACGATTAACTAAATTCAAAATTTCGGAAACATCGGTACTTTCTTTTACAGCTTCATTCAACTTTTCTGAGCCGATGGTGCTCATGAATGCTCCGGGAACGCCATGACCCGTGCAATCTGCTGCAGCTATTAAAATTTTATTGGACCTCGTTTCAAACCAAAAGAAATCTCCAGCAACAATATCTTTAGGCTTAAACAATATAAATGATTGTGGTAAAGCGCTATAAACTTCTTCAATTGGTGGAAGAATAGCATTCTGAATGCGTTGAGCATAACTGATAGAATCAAGAATTTCTTGTTGTTTTTCTTCAACAATATGCTTGGATCTTTCAACCTCCGCTTTTTGAGCTGAAATTATTAAATTGTCTTTTTGTTTTTGACGATAGCCTTTTAAAATAAATATAGCAAGTAAAAGCACAAGCGCAAACCCTGCACTTACTGAATAGATTATTAGTCGTTGTCTTTGTTTTTCTTCCTCACTTAAAGCGTCCTTCTTTTCCTGCTCCGCCTTATCAGCTGCCCTTTTCGCATCATAATCACTCTGAAACTTCTCCCTTGCCGCAGCCTGATGAACTTCCTCATCGTTTAGTTTGTCGCGAAGCAATATAAATTGCTGATAATGTGAAAATGCTTCACTAAAATTTCCGATTGCCGAATCAATCTTATAATTCAACTCCTCACCATGTAATATGTCAGTTACTGTTCCTGATTTCCTCAACAACGCAAGTGAACGAACTGCGAATTTTTTAGCTTGGGGATAATCTTCTTTTTGAAAATAATCATACGCAAGTTCTGAGCAAATATGTCCGATCCCACCATCAATACCAAAGGGCTCAACCAATCTTAGAGCCTTCTCATGAACTAAAATAGCTTCATTCATTTTACCCTGGCTTCTCAGAATATGTCCCCATGTAATATGTCCATAAAAGGTGCTTTCAATATCATTTGTTCTTTCCGCCAGATCCAATCCCTCTTTTAGATATTTTTCACTGGTAACCATATCGCCTTTTTTCTTATATGCTTCAGCAATATTGAGATAGGTTTCGATGAATGCGGCAGTATCTTTTTTTGAATTGTATATTCGTGCAGCCTCCTTATAAAAATTTATAGCCTGATCGAATTTTCCCATGTGGCTATAAAATAAACCGCTCAGAAAATTTCCACGTCCAATTCGTGTAGTATCACCCATTTTTTTCTCAATTTGAACAGCTCTCTCGTGATAACTAATAGCCTGAACAGTGTCTCCCTGCCTTAGATAAAGGTCTTTGATCTGGTTCACGAATCTTGCCTGCCCATTCAAATAATTCATTTGTTCAGACAAAAGCAAGCCGTACTTTAATGTTTCAAGCTGTTTGAATATATCCCCTTGTCTCCAATAGAAATCCGCAATATCTGTAAGTGTTGTTTTTAAACCTTCCTTATCGCCAATCTGCTTATAGATCTGTAATCGGGTGTCATGACAATCCAATAATTTACGTGGGTCTCTTCCAACATTATCTTGATAATAAAAGGCCATGCATTGGTAAGCGGAGGCCTTTTGATGAAATAACTCATAACGCTGAGAAGAATCTTTAGTTTGGACCAGGAGCTTGTCTGATAGTTCAGCAGCGGGAATAGCATATCGTAGATTATCTTTTACTTCACAAAGATCACACAACTTTAACAATATCCTTAATTTAGTTGTATCGGACTTGCTTGCATGTAATTCTCTATTTAAAGAATCTATTGCTAATTGTTGCGCCCTTAAGCTGCAAACACTTACAATCATTAAAACAAATAAATAAAAATTCGTTCTGAATAAACTCATGTTAAATCAATTAAATTCTCACCCCAATCACCAATATATCATCCGTCTGCTCCATATCCCCTCTCCAGTCTTCAATGAAAGTTCCAAGAAACTGCTTTTGCTCTTCCATAGATTTATCCTGAATAGAAAGTAATATTTCTTTGAATTTTCTGGTCATCAGTTTTTTATCCTGTGGACTGAATTGATCTGCATAACCATCTGAGAAAATGTAAACTGAATCTCCTTTTTGTAAATCTATTATATGTTTTGTAAAAACCTGTTCATCTTCTGTGTAACCGCCAATTGCGACTTTCGTTGCTTTTGTTTCTTCAATTTCAGTACTACCTTTTCTGATGATCCACAGCGGGCGGTTTGCACCTGCATATTCAACCTTGGTCATTTCTTTATTGAAAGCACAAAGCGCTATGTCCATTCCATCCCTTGTTGAATCTGCTTTTTCAGACTGGCGCAAAACCTTTTTCATCCCGCGGTTTACAAGATTTAAAATCTCTGAAACATCAGTACTGTCTTTTACTGCTTCATTTAGCTTTTCTGAGCCGATGGTGCTCATGAACGCTCCGGGAACGCCATGCCCGGTACAATCTGCTGCGGCAATAAGAACCTTATCTTTTGTGTTTTCGAACCAAAAGAAATCTCCGCTGACAATGTCTTTGGGTTTGAATAAAATAAAAGAGTTGGATAAAGCTGCTGAAACTTCTGATAAGGGAGGAAGAATTGAGCGTTGAATACGTTGAGCATAGTTAATAGAATCGGTGATTTCGTGGTTCTTAATTTCAATAAGTTCCTTTTGAGAAATCACATCCGCTTTTTGCTGCTCTATCAATGTATTTTTTAAAGCAAGTTCAGCATTGGATTTTTTCTTTTCTCTGTATCCTTTGAAAACAAAGAACATTAAACCTAAGAGCAATACAAAACCAAGAAAAAACGCATTACGAATAGTTTTCTGCTGTTTTAATTCTGATTGGTTTAATTCTTTTTGTTTTTCAGCAAGAATTAACTCTTGCTTATTTTTTTCGTTCTGAGCCTCCTGATTTTTTAGAAGTGCCTCCTGTAACAATTTGTCTTTATTAAGATTTTCAATAGCTGTTTGGCTTTCTTTGTTTACTAATTGCTGTCGAATGATCTCTTCCTGATTCTTCTTTATCAATAATTCTTTAATATATTTCTCCTTTGATAATAACTGATTTTGAAGCATACGCTCATTAAGCTCATTATCCTTGATTTTTATTTGTTCAGCCTTCTGAGTAATAATATCTTCCTTTAATTCTAATTCCTTTTCTTTTTGACTTAGTAACTCTTTTGCTTTCTTTAATTCTTCTTCTGATTTTTTTAAACTTGCACTAAAAAAAGATTCGTTTTTTTTTATTTCTGCCAAAACAGCACTAGCCTGTTCATCCTCTTTTGTTGGATATTTGTTTAGTTCAAAACCAGAGAACAGGCCGTTTTTGTAACTGGATATCTTTACCAATTCTTTGTCTTTATTGTATGAATACGCTTTACCATCAATAAGATATAATACTCCATCTTTTTCTCGAAAAACCCCTTCTTTTGAGACCTGCCCATTTTTATTATATAAAGTCTTATAATCTTCCTTCAAGCCGGATTTTTTATTCGCTAAATAAATCAAACCAAGAGAATCAGAAACCTGATTAATATCCGGGCATATTCCACTCTTTCGAAGTTCCATTTGCTCAACACCATTATTAAACATCTTTTCTTCACATAAAACTCCCTCTACAGTATATTTATAATATTTTCCATGTTCCTTCCCATTAACAAGGTTAACTTCTAGGGCCAATTGGCCGTTAGGATAATAATAAAGCTGCTTTCCTTCACGCTTCCCAAAATCATTGAAAAAGAAATCCTGTTTAATGGTACCAGATTCATAGTACAACTGATATTTCCCACGCCATCTGTTATTCAGCCAAGTACCCGTTTCTTTGATACTTCCGTCATCATTAAAAACAGTAGCTTCACCATTAGGTCGATTTTCTTTATATTCCAATATTGTCTTTTTATTCCCATTTCCATAGTAGTCTGTCCATTTCCCTTCCTTCTTCCCATTTAGATAAATCCCTTCGGAAACTATAATTCTTCCTCCATCGGAATTATTCGAGAATAAAATCCATTTTCCAACTTTCTGCTCTTTAGCGTTTACTCTGTTAATAGTATCTCCGTTATACAATTCATACGACTGTGCAACAATCATCGAATTACAAAAACATATAAATAAGATTACAAGGTGTTTTTTCATTGTTTTAGTCGCGAACTATTTCTTCTTCCTTCTCAACTTCCCACCCAAATTCTCAAACATTTTCAATAATTTCCTTAATGCATCAAAATACAATGTGATCCATAATAATAAAGTCATAGCCCAGATCACAAAGACATTTACCCAATAAGTACTATATGATTTCCCAAACACATTTTTAGTCGGTGCAAAAAAGTGTGAACGCACAAAATTTTCCCTACTGCCATCACGAAAGATGGGATCTGTGGTAGCTACCAAACTTCCATTTTCTTCTATCACTTCACTCAGATCCGAACCAACATTCTTTACCAATTCTTCCAGCTTAGTATTCTGAGAACTGTTCAGCAGCTTTTCATATTGAGCCTTTCCCGTCTCTGATTCCTGGAATTTAGCCATCCAGGCATCTTTACTCTTTACAGCTACATCATAGTTCTCTGCATAGATCTTTCTTAAAATTCCAAGATATTCTTTTGTTTCTTTAACTGTGTTATCATCAAAAGCCGATGGAGCAAACTTATTTATGGAAGTGAAACTGATCGCTGGAAACAATTTCATCTCCTTCTCTATTTCGCATTTTAGTAAAGCAATATTTGAAGTTCTCTCTCCCTTATCCGGTGCTAAATTCTTTGTTTCATCGAGAAGTTCATTCATTTTAGAATACCAATACACCTTTTTAAATGCATTATTACTTATCGCCTTATCATAAGCATAAATATTCTTTTCATAATCATTCTTTACAAACTGATTTACTGCCAATGCTTCAAAGATCTTAGGATTCAACTCTTCAAACTTAACGATAACACCGCTTAGCAAAATTTGAGGAATAAGAATGAATGGAATAAGTATATATATTGTCACAGCCGAATTAAATGATGCTGAAATATTTAAACCCAGCATATTTGCAAAACAGGATGCTGTGAACAGAACCATCCAGTAATCAGAATACATGCCTTTGATCTCAAGGATATAATTACCGATCAAAACGAAAGAAAGTGTTTGTACCGCTGAAATAAAAAACAGGATAACTATTTTGGAAGTGAGATAACTTCCTTTACTCAGGTTAAGAAACGACTCCCGTTTTAAGATCTTTCTGTCTCTTATGATCTCTTCAGCACTCACTGTAAGTCCTATGAATAAAGCTACGAGAACACACATAAATAAATAAGCGGGAATATTCTTGTTTCCTGAAAACATATACTCACCATCACTTTTATAATACTTTATCAACGAAGCAAGAACTAATGCTAAGATCGGAGCTTCAAAAAGAGTAATATATAAGTATTGAGCGTTCGCTAGTTTTGATAATACATCACGTGTTGTAAAAACCTTGAACTGATTCAGGAAATTCGGTTTCTTAAATGTATTCTTTAAAGGATGTATTTCTTTATCTGAATCTGTCGCAGAGCCTTTATCGATCTTAGCGGTATAATACTCGTTCCATTCCTTTGGTGAGATTCTCCTGTTGCGTGTCTGGTTACCATTCTCATCCAACACTTTCGATTCAATAATATTGAAGATCTGTTCTGGATTAACATTACCACAAGTGATACATTCACTTTCATTCGCGTTCACCTGGTTGATCAATGTTTTAAAATAAACAACTGCTTCAACCGGATTACCATTGTAAATTGGATATCCGCCAACATCCAATAATAAAAGCTTATCAAACATTTTAAAAATATCTGAGGAAGGCTGATGGATCACCACAAACACAAGCTTACCTTTTAAAGCAAGCTCTTTAAGAAGATCCATGATATTTTCAGAGTCTCTTGATGATAATCCTGAAGTTGGTTCATCAACGAATAATACAGAAGGCTCACGTATTAATTCCAATGCTATATTCAATCGCTTACGTTGTCCCCCGCTTATTGTTTGCTCCAGCGGATTTCCAACTTTCAGATCTTTTGTTTCAATCAAACCCAGGTCATTCAGCATATTCAGAACCATCTGATGGATCTTTTCTTCTTCATCTCCGTCAAAACATAACTTGGAATTATAGAACAGATTCTGGTATACTGTGAGCTCTTCGATCAGAAGATCATCCTGCGGAATGTAACCAACAACTCCCTCAAGCATTTTTTTATGCTTATGAAGATTGTGCCCGTTTATCAATACTTCCCCGGCTGAAGGAGCATTATTTCCGTTAAGGATATTTAATAGTGTTGATTTCCCCGCACCACTGCCACCCATGATACCGATGAGCTTACCGGAATTTTCTGTGAAATTTAATTTACGTAAACCAATTTTACCGCTTTTGAATTTATATTCCAGTTCATTAACTGAGAATACCAGCTTTTCATCAGAAGTACCTTTTAAGAAGCAACTGACAATATCACTGTAATAAATAGGCAGAACTTTAGAGCTTCTTATAGATGAGCCCGGAGATAAAACATAGATAGTTCCGCGATTAATGATCTGTCCATTCAGGAATAGCTCTGTTTTTCCAAAATAACGAATCAGATAAATACCAATACTATTGATCTTTAATACGGCCAACTCACCTGAAATAGAATCGGAATGAAAAAACTTAGCTTTTATAAATGCATGGTCTTTAGCCTGACTTGCAATAAGAAGTTCTGAAGAGTCTTCCAGATCGGAAACACTTTCTTTAGTTGCAAGCTCTATACATTGATTTAACTCAGCATCAGGGATATTAAAAGAAGAAGACACTGTAGTAATGAATTCCATTTCCTGCTCAGAAATAGATCCTTTGGAACTTACAAATTCAATAAGATTAAGAAGCACAATGAACTTCTGTTTTTGAGTAAGCTCTTCGTTGATCTGATCACAGATCACAATCACTTTCACTGAACTTACAGCAAGTCTTCTTTTTTTCTTTTCGCCTTCAGCACCTTCATTTTGCTGTTTCAGATAATCTTCATAAACATTTAAATATTCATCTACCTGCTCTTTGTTTAATTGCTGCTTCAGATAGGATTGCACAATCTCTCTGGCATCAGAAGAATTCTCATCTGATTTAGCAATAATAGCAAAGAGGCGCATCAGAGCCCTTAAAATTTTCTCACTCATAGTCTTATTTATTTATTCAGTATCTCACTTTTTTAAACCACATAGAAACATAGAGGTTAACTACTTTTTCGGGAGTAAATTAAAATACTCATTTATATATGTTTTCTGGCCTTGTTTGAAAATATTTGAGCAATTAAAATTTATTAAAATCCCTTTAGGAGATTTTAGAAGTTTCATATAGGTTATCTTAGCACAAGCTGGCTCAAATGTGTACTACACATTTGCCCTGCTTCAAACAGAGTATTCATTTCTGATACTGCCTTTAATTCCACAACTAAGCACTTCTCTACAAACAAATCACATCTAAAATCAATTTCTAGTTCTTTATTTTTATAAATAACAGGAACTCTCATCTCTGTTAAAAAATTTATTTTTCTATGTATCAACTCCTCCTTTAAACATTGATGGTAAACACTTTCCAGTAAGCCACCGCCCATTACTTTATGTACTTCAATAGCTGCACCGACTACTTCATAAGTCAAATCATCTAAATATTTCTGTGTCATTAATCTTATCTATGTTTCTATGTGGTTGAAATACTAAGCAAAGAGGCGCATCAGAGCCCTTAAAATTTTCTCACTCATAGTTTTTTTTATTTACTCTGATAATTCAGTACTAAGTCTTAAGCAAAGAGGATTATTGCCTTTATTTTATATGTGATTAAATCAATATCTTTTACTAACAAAAAAGCTCTGAAGGAAATCACTTCAAAGCTTCTTTGTAAATTTTAATTAAAGATAGTTTAGTTTACGATCTTACCGCGTACTTCAGTTAATTTAGCAGCAAGCTTCTCCATAGTAGGCTTGTCAATGTTGTCGCCTTTTAATCCTGAATAAATCTGATCAAGCTCCTGAACTCCTTTTATAACAGGCATAAACTCTTTTTCTTTCTCAAATTCTTTTAACAGCTGCACAAGTTTCTGTGAAGTGAAATTCTGCTGTAATACCTTTTGATATAAGATTTCGTTGTCTTTGTTCTTCGTCTGATCTTTTAAAAGAGTTGTAGTGATATACTGACTTTCGATCCAGCTACCAACCAATATCTGAGTTGCAGTTAATAAACGTTCGTTCGATCTTAAATAGTCATCCATTTCAATGAAGATCTGATCGATCACCTTGTTAATAGTATCTTTCTGATCTATGTTCTTTTCAAGACGGGAACCTGATATCCTGTCAAAACTTTCTGCACAATCCAGGCTTACAGCGAGATTTCTTGTTGTTTTAAAATAAGTCTTAATATCGGAGTACTGTTCATTAGTTGACAGATATACAAGGTCTACAATATAGGCTCCATAGTTCAGTCCCTTCTTAGTAGTAGTTGTATATTTTTTTTCATTTTCAACCGGGTTCAGCAAAGACTTATTATAAGGTATACCGCTTTTAGGTAAAAAGGTAAGTATCTCGAATGGTGAAGGAATATTAATAACCAATGTGTGAAATTCAAAATCTGCGAGTTCATTTTCAGGCTGAGTTTGAGGAACCGGTTTTATTGTATCCTTAGGAACTTCTGTTGTTTCAGTCTTTGAAGAATCATTTCCGCAAGCAGTTAATGCAGCTGCGATAGAAAGTACTGCTATTTTTTTTAACATGTTTTTTATTTTATTTAGTAAATGAAACTAGATTAAAAGGCATTTTAATTATTGACTTATAGTCTTCACCGGCTTCCAGCATATCATCATCCTGATCATCGTACATCCAGTTGATCGTTGCTTCACCTTTGGCATTTTTCGGGATCTGTTCGATTTTTTTAAAAAGATCTACAATGCATTTTGAAGAGCTGGTATTGAAATAATCCAGTTGAATGTTAAGATTTGTTTTAGGGGCAGGATTTTGCACATAAGCATCGAGCCATTCAAATAAAGGTTTATAAAACAACACGGAATTCTCAGGAATAGATTTTCCTTTTAATTCAAATGTTCCTGTAGAAGCGTCAAAATTGATAAGAGGAGTTTTAGCTGATTGTTCAGCTGTAAAAGAGTTATATGCCATATTGTAAACGCTAAGGTTTAATGTTTTATGTTAAACAAATATATACAAAATATTAAAATTTCAGAGATATTTTTTCCTTCAGAAAATATAAATCCCATGAATAAAAATAGCAGGAATAAAATGTGAAAACACATTTAGTTCCTGCTAATATCTGAATAGAAAGAAAATATTATTCTTCTACCTGAACCATTTTGAAAGGCACATTGATGATCGCCTGGTAATCCTCTCCTGCTTCCAACATATCCTCATCATCTTCTTCGTAGTACCAGTTGATAACAACCTGGCTTCCTCCTTTATTGATAGCTTCTAATTTCTTGAAAACATCAAGGATACATTTAGAAGAACTTGTGTTGAAATACTCTAGCTGTATGTTAACGTTTGTTGATGACTGAGGCTTTGCAGCATATTTCTCTAACCAATCCACAAGTGGCTTATAAAACTCAATAGAGTTCTCAGGGATTGA
>JAJTCJ010000095.1 GCA_021323165.1 Bacteroidota bacterium
TTTTGTTCCTTTTAGGAAGGTTTTTGTTCAAAAGTTTAAAGTTTTTAGAACTTTTCACCTGTGCTTGACTTTGCGGGGATTATTTATTATAAAAAGGATATGACTTTTATTTTAATTAATAGAAATTCATGACTTCAGCAGTTTGTCATTCCGACCTTGCCGGAGGGATCTTATTCTTGTGGCGGCTTTGTACTTTTAAACACGGAGAAACAGAGTAAAAGGAGTTTCACAGAGAAAAGAAAACATACTATTAATATTTAGAACTGATGAAATTATTATTGAAGAGATATTCCTATTGACCTTCTGCCGAACTAACTAATCAACTAATTCCTTTTTAACTAACTAACGAAAAGTATTCAGCCACCTTACCGCATCAGATTCGTCCGTAAATATGCGCGTAGGAGTGATAGGTTTATTAAAAGTGACATAGGCATTGCCAAGAAGTTTTTGAGCAATGCTTTTAACAACGAATGCACTGGCAATAGTAAATTTGTTTGCTTCCGGGGTAGAAGCGTAATAGCGGGCTTCGGTTGAAACAGATGTATCTTCACCGGCAGTAAAAAGCAATAAGAATTTTTTGCCGTTGCCCATTTCTGCAAGCCCTTTTACAATATCCTCTCCATCACTTTGTTTCAGGATCTTATTCGCTTTCATGTGAATATTAAGGATACCATCGCTGCGCAACGTAAGTATTGACGCATCGAATTCCTGCTTCTTGGTTATTTCAAAATCGGACATATTGGGGATCTGTTTCTAGGAGCTAAGATATAAAAAATAATTTTGGATTTTATTTCGGCTCCAACTAACTCACGAATTCTTCTACTAAAAGATCAACAAGAACGCTGCCGTCAGCATCAAGCTCTTTTAATACAACATCCTTTAATTGATTTACCAGGGCAGGAGAATATGGAGTTTTAACCTTTACATAATTTTCAGTAAAACCATGCATAAAGCCATCTTTGTTATCTCCTTCAAACAGAACAGTTCTTGTTGTTCCTAAATGCTGCTCATAAAAATGACGGAGCTTTTTTGCTGACAGGATCCTAAGCATCTTATTCCTTTTTTTACGGATCGCAATCGGGACAACATTTGTGTGGCTTATTGCATCCGTATTATCGCGTTCAGAATAGGTGAAAACATGTAAATAAGAAATATCTAATCCATTAAGGAAATTGTAGGTGTCAAGAAAATCTTCATCGGTTTCTCCGGGAAATCCTACGATCACATCTACTCCTATGCAGCAATGAGGCATCAGGGATTTAATGGTTGAAACGCGATCGCTGTAAAGCTCACGCATGTATCTTCTGCGCATTGCCTTTAGGATCTTATTACTTCCTGATTGCAGTGGGATATGAAAATGGGGAACGAATTTCTGAGACATCGAAACGAATTCAATTGTTTCGTTTTTCAGTAAATTTGGCTCAATGGAAGAGATTCGGAAGCGTTCAATGCCTTCAACCTGATCAAGTTCTTTCACAAGATCAAGAAATGTTTCCTGTTTACGGTTACCTTCTTTCGAAGAATTATTCCCGAAATCGCCAAGGTTAACTCCGGTTAAAACGATCTCTTTAACATCCTGTGTTGCTATTTCATTAGCGTTCTTAACGGCATTCAGAATAGTATCGCTTCTGCTGCTTCCACGGGCAAGAGGAATTGTGCAAAAGGAGCAATTATAATCGCAGCCATCCTGAACTTTCAGGAATACACGCGTACGATCTCCAAAAGAATATGAATCAACAAAGAAGTTGGCTTCTTCAATCTCGCAGCTGTAGATCTCCGCTTTCGATTTTTTCTGAAGGTCATTCAGGTAATTAAGCAGTTTGAACTTTTCGGAAGCACCAAGAACAAGGTCAACTCCTTCAATATTTGAGATCTCCTCTGGTTTAAGCTGAGCATAGCATCCGACTACTACCACAAAAGCATCAGGAGAAACATTCAGCGCTGATTTTACGATCTGCTTACATTCCTTATCGGCATTGGCGGTAACTGAGCATGTATTTATGACATAGACATCCGAAGGCTGACTGAAATCAACCTTTTGATAGCCGTTTTCCTGGAACAAACGCGCAATAGTGCTTGTTTCAGAGAAATTAAGCTTACAGCCAAGTGTATGGAACGCTACTTTTTTCATTAGGAACGCGAATTTACGAAAAAATAATGGGTACAGATAGCAAATCTTA
This sequence comes from Bacteroidota bacterium, assembly GCA_021323165.1. Taxonomy (GTDB): domain Bacteria; phylum Bacteroidota; class Bacteroidia; order 2-12-FULL-35-15; family 2-12-FULL-35-15; genus 2-12-FULL-35-15. Next base: position 2,181 of record JAJTCJ010000095.1, read on the forward strand.
TACGAATTTGCGAATCTAAGGGCTGTTAGACGTGTTGTTATTGCTGGTTTCCTGATAATACAGATTCGTAAATTGGTCAGGGATTCGTTATCCACACATTTGTTAAAAAGACTGTTAATAATTGTGTTTTCACCATTCTAATATGTGCAGAATCATTTCTTAAACTTGATGTTAGAAAAATTCCCCTTATGAAGTACTCTCTGATATATATATTTCTCGCAGTGTTTGCTGTTTCGTGCTCGACAGATGAGAAGACCAAACATGATCCCCGGACTGTTTTTAAATACAATGAAATGGGAGCTGTAACTTCCCTTGATCCTGCTAAAGCAAGTTCATTTGAAAATATCTGGGTCGTGAATCAGTTATTTAACGGGCTCGTTGAGATGAGTGATTCATTGTCTATCAAGCCTTCAATAGCTAAGTCCTGGACGATTTCGGAAGATGGCTTAACTTATACTTTTAATCTGAATGACAATGTTTTCTTTCATGACAATGAATATTTCCATAATGGCAAAGGAAGGAAAGTAAACGCTTCTGATTTTGTTTATAGTTTTAATCGTTTACTGAATGCAAAAGTGTCTAACGCAACAACCTTACTGACTTACATTAATAATACAAATGGCAAGGCTTTCGAAGCCCCTAACGACAGTACTTTTGTGATCCACATGGAAAAGGCTTTCACTCCTTTTTTGGGAATTCTCACTATGAAATATTTTTCCGTACTGCCCAAAGAAGTAGTTGAAAGATCGGGAGAAGAGTTCAGAAGAAAACCTTGCGGAACCGGTCCGTTCAAGTTTAAAATGTGGGAAGAAGGCTCTAAGCTGGTCTTTATAAAGAATCCGAATTATTTCGAATCAGATAACGGACAACAGTTGCCATATCTTGATGCAGTTTCTGTATCATTTATTCGCGACAGGGAAACATCATTCCTGAACTTTTTGAAAGGTGATCTGGATATGGTTTCGGGAGTTGATGCGATCAATACAGATGAGGTTTTAACACCGGAAGGAAAATTAAAAGAATCATACAAGCCGAAAATGAAAATGCTGACACAGCCTTTTCTTGAAACCAATTATCTTGGATTTTTTATTGACGAACGTCAGCCTGTAGGAAAAAATTCGCCATTAAAGATCAAAGCAATTCGTCAGGCGATCAATTATGGTTTCGACAGAAGGAAAATGGTGAAATACCTTCGTAAGAATCTTGGGGAGGCAGCAACTTCCGGATTTGTTCCTCCGGGATTACCATCATTTGATGCATCCAAAGTAAAAGGTTATGATTATAATCCTGATAAAGTGAAAGAGTTACTGTTCCTTGCCGGTTACCCTGATGGAAAAGGACTTCCTGATATCTCGCTTGCAACCACTGAGCAATATTTAGAACTTGCGGAATACATCCAGGCTCAATTATCCGAATTTGGAATCAAGATGAGAATAGATGTTCAGAAAGCTTCTGTTCTGTTTGAGTCGATCGCGAATATGAAAGTTAATTTTTTTCGTAAATCATGGAATGCAGATTATCCTGATGCTGAAAATTTCCTTTCTTTATTCTACAGCAAGAACTGGAGCCCGAAAGGATTCAATTATACGCATTATCAAAATCCTCAGTTTGATATTCTTTATGAAAAATCTCAAAGTGAGCTGAATGATTCTATTCGTTACGATTATTATCGACAGATGGATCAATTACTCATTGATAACGCTCCTGTAGTTCCATTGTATTATGGTCAGGTTGTCAGGCTTGTTCAGAATAATATTCAGGGGCTTACTTCTAATTCCATGAATATGCTTTCTTTGAAGAAAGTTAAGAAGAATGATAACCGTTCAGATGAGAAAAGTGAATAAAAAGTTTATTTCAGTTTACTTATTTACTTCAAGAAATGTAACCACCGGGAAATGATCAGATAATTCTTCACGAACTGTCCGGAAATCATAAGATCTTAATTTAGGACTGTGAAGGATATAATCAATTCTGAAAGACGGAAATGCACCGGCATAGCTTTTCCCAAAACCATTTCCGCTCTCAATAAAAGCATCCTTTAGGTTATTTGAGATTGTACTATAAGTGTAAGATGACGGAGTGTCATTAAAATCACCACAAACGATCACTGGGTAAGGAGAAGCAGCAATGCTTTCATGGACAATATCAGCTTGTCTCGAACGCTTAATAAATGCACCCTTTAATCTGTTCAGTATGTTCTTAGAATTCTCTAAATCTTCTGTTTCAATATTTTTCTGAAGATCTTCTGCATATTTATAATCTCCCTTGCTGAATGCGATCGACTGAAGATGCATTGTATAAACACGGAAAGTATCCTTGCCCACTTTTATATCAGAAAAGATACATGCGTTATTTCCCTTATAGCCAAAGTCAAGTCTTGCGCTTCGTATAATAGGATATTTGCTGAAGATCGCAATACCGAAATGTTGATTCATTTTACCATGTGAGGTGTATTCAACATTTGCGTATTGGAAACCGTTGATCTTCTTGAGTGAATCAACATTGCAGAATTCGGAGCTGTCGCGGTGAAAGAATTCCTGAAAACATGCTATGTCAGGAGATTCATCTTCGATCAGTCCGAAGATCTTCGCCCGGGTTTCTTTATTATGGCTCCAGTTATAAAGGTCGAAAACTTTTACATTGTACGACATTACCTTTAGCATTTTGTTCTTCACATCGTTTTTGGAACTGTTGCTCAATTGAACAAAACGAAAGAGGAGCATCCAGCCTGAAAGAATAACGATGACCGAATACAAAGCCCTTTTCTTTAATTGAATCGTCCAGTAAAGAACAAATAAGATATTAATAATTACCAGGATAGGATATGCAAGTCCGAAAAACGCAATGAACCAGAAGTTTTCGGGACTGACACGCGGAGAAAGGTAGGAGATGAGAAGAGCAACAACAGCAATATGATTGCAGAACATCGCGACCCGGTTAACAAAATACCGTTTACCTTTTCGCCTTTTTTTCTCTTGCTGTATCGTTGTTTGTTCTGTCAAGTACGGATCACTAATTTATACGAATTTACGAATCTGTCAGTACGAATAACGAATAAAAAAAACGAATTTACGAATCATGATTTGAAACAAGTGTTCCTGGTGATTGAGGTTCTCGAAACCACCTTATATTTCTACCTCCAACCTCCATTCTTCAACCTACTTCTTATTGCTTGCCCTGAACAAGATCTCTTTTTCTGCTTTACTTAAACTTTCATAACCTGATTTAGAGATCTTATCGAGGATAGCATCTACCTGGCGCTGATTAACATTTTGTATCATGTTATATTCTTCATCGCTGAGCTTTCTTTTATGAACTACCTTCATTTTGCTTTTGTTGCCTACTCCAAATAGGTTTGTGATCCAATCAAAAAAACGATTGATCGGTTTGGCAAGATCCTTTCCTTTTTTATACTGAGTAATAAAAATATATCCCATCATGGCACCACCAAGATGTGCAAGGTTGCCTCCGATATTATTGTAAGATGCGAGATTGAGTATGTCAATAAAGATGACAAATAAAGCAACGTAAATGAGTTTTACCGGTCCGATAAACATAAGGTTCATGCGAACTTCAGGAACAAGTGTGGCTGCAGCTACAATAATTGCTGTAACTCCGGCTGAAGCACCAATCATTGGAGCTCCCTGGTAAATAGTGAGAGAAGGGATAAATGTGATCAACGCGATCGTAATAACAGCACCTGTGATTCCGCCAAGTAAAAACAGAGGAATGATCTTTCTGCCGGAAGTGTATTCAGACAAGATCTGGCCAAACCAGAAAAGGCTGATCATGTTCCAGAAAATATGCATCAGCGCAAAATGCGTGAACATGTATGTGATCAATGTCCATGGCCGATATAATAATCCTTCAAAGCTGATGGGCAGCGAAAGGATCTCTTTTAAAAAATCTTCCAGTGAATGAATGAAACCTGATTCTCCGCTCAAAAAGGACATGATGCGGAAAATGCTTACTATAAGAAAGACAGTAATATTTATAATGATCAGCCGCGTAACAGCGTTGCCGTTTCTGATCTTTTCTTGTATATCGTTAATGATCGTGTTTGCCATAATTAATAAAAACGATTACTTCTTTTCTGCCAGTATTTAATAAGAATAAAGCCAAATAACATGCCGCCAAGATGGGCAAAATGAGCGACATTATCACCTGGATTATTCTGAATAGCCATAAATAATTCAAGTGCTCCGTATAGTATCACAAAGTATTTTGCCTTAATCGGAATTAAAAAGTAAACATATAAAAGGGTGTTTGGAAAAAGCATTCCGAAAGCAAGAAGAACTCCATAAACCGCTCCCGATGCGCCAACCATTGGTGTGTTGATGCGCATGGTCATCAGTTGGTTTATATCGGTAAGGGCTGTCTGTATGTATTGCGGATCAGTTAAATTATGACTCCATTCTCCGGCAAAAGCCTGTACCTGAGATTGAATTTCAGGCACATTCATAAACTGACCGAAATAGGAATTCATTAATGATAAATAATTTTCCGGTAGAGGAGAAGATACAAGATCTGCAATTGCCGTATTTAGCTGGCTGTATCCAAAAGCCTGGAAGCCAAGAAATATCAATGCTGCACCGATACCCGTGGCCATATAGAATACGAGGAACCGTTTAGAGCCCCAGAAATTTTCCAAAACATTTCCGAACATCCACAGTGCAAACATATTAAAGAAGATATGATCCAGTCCGCCATGCATGAACATGTAAGTAACCAATTGATAAGGCTTGAACAGATCTGAGGTAAAATAATGTAATCCAAGATAATCGGTAAGGTCGGTGTTGAACTGATTAGCAAACACCCAGGTGGCTAAGAATAATAAAGCATTAATGATCAATAAATTCTTAACAACCAGTGGAAGAACTTGAAAACTCTGTGGTCTGTATTGCTGGTATGACATGCAGTATCCTTAATTAAATTGTTGTTCTCCTCAGAGAAAAATGTTATTTCTTAAATCTTTTATCAAGATCTTCTAATGAAAATGTTGTAATTGTTGGCTTACCCCCTGGTGTGCTGTAAGGCATACTGCAGGCAAATAATTCATCTATCAGGCTATTCATTTCTTCCTGCCTAAGTTCTTTTCCTGATTTAACAGCCATGTTAAAAGCCATTGAACGTGCAAGGTTTTCACGTTTATCTGATTTTAATTCCTGGAGATTTTGTTTGTAATTCTCAATCAATCCTTCCAGCAAGGAAGCTGAATCATGATCTGCAGTATCTGCAGGAATTCCATGGATTACGAACGTGTTCTTTCCAAATTCACTGATATCAAATCCCATTGCTTTTATTTCAGGCTCAAGTGATTTAACCAGTGCAAAATCAGAGGCATTCATCTCAAGGGTCTTTGGAAATAATTCCTGCTGCGTAGCAGATTTATGCTTTTCCAGGCTTTCCATGATACGTTCATATAGGATGCGTTCATGCGCGCCCTGTTGATCGATCACCATAAAACCTGTTTTGATGTGTGAAAGGATATATTTGTTGTGAAGCTGGTAAGCAGTCTTCTTATTTGATTCGTGTAATTGTTTGTCCCATTCCGGATCGACTGATTGCTGAGGATCTTCTTTTTTGATCTCAAACTCGAGCTGATTATCCGCATGACGGCTATACAATTTTTCCCAGTTCGCTTTGTTCGAAAGCTGACTTTCAGAATATGTTTTTGCCGGTGCCGGATTTCCGTTTGTAAATGGATTGTAATCAGGATTAACTTTAATAGTAGGAGCTTTTATTATTCCATCAAGTGGCTTTAATGGCATGTTGTAAAGATGAGCTTCCTGATCGAAATCCAAGCTGGGAGCAATATTGAACTGTCCGAGTGATTTTTTTATAGTAGAACGGAGGAAAGCATACACCGCTTTTTCATCTTCAAACTTGACTTCAGTCTTGGTTGGATGAATATTGATATCAATAGTTTTCGGATCAACATCGATCAGCAAAAAATAAGATGCATAACTATCGCTGGGCAATAATTGTTCGAAAGCAGATTGAACCGCATGATGCAGATAGCCGTTCTTGATAAATCGTTTATTCAGAAAAAAGAATTGCTCACCACGGGTTTTTTTTGCAAACTCAGGTTTAATTACAAACCCTTTTATGTTTACGATCGGAGTATTCTCTTCCACCGGAACAAGTCTTGTATTGTATGAACTTCCAAAGATGTTCATCAGCCTTTGTTTTAAATTGCCTGCAGGCAGATGAAAGATCTCAGTTGAATTGTGATGTAGGGTGAAAGAAACTTCAGGATTGGGAATAGCAACCCGTTGAAATTCCTCAATTATATGACGTAATTCAACAGAATCTGTTTTAAGGAAATTTCTCCGGGCTGGAACATTGTAAAAAAGGTTTTTAACGGAGATGCTGGTTCCTTCCGGACAACTACATGGTTCCTGAGATTTTACTTCGCTGCTTTCAATGTCTATTTTAACACCAACATCAGTATCCTTTCTCCTGGTTTTCATTTCTACCTGGGCAATTGCAGCGATGGAAGCAAGTGCTTCTCCTCTGAAACCCATAGTTCGTATTGAAAACAGATCGTCTGCTTTACGGATCTTGGAAGTGGCATGCCTTTCAAAACTCATTCGTGCATCAGTTTCACTCATGCCCGACCCGTTATCCATCACCTGGATAAGCGTTTTTCCTGCATCCTTAACGATAAGTTTAATATTGGTAGCGCCTGAATCCAGGGCATTCTCCATCAGCTCTTTAACAGCTGAGGCCGGACGCTGCACAACTTCCCCTGCCGCAATCTGGTTGGCCACTGAATCCGGTAAAAGTTGTATAATGTCTGACATAGCTGATTTTCCTTCATGCAAAAATAATACTATTAATCGAATGCTGGCGATTTGCAGAAGGTTTTCAGGCTCTTATTTGAGAATACTATTTTTTATAGTAGAAAGCAGGTTTATATCGAACCATTCGTGGAGATAGATCCCGAAAAGGATGCTGAAAATTAGTCCGAATGAAATGAGCAACCCCAGAATTTTACCGAACGAATTACTTCCAGAAAGGAGAAGTTTCGCGACCATGATTTCAATTTTAGAAGCCATGTATCCATATGCCGGTACAAGAATAAAAACCAGGGCCAGCATGCCGATCGCGGTAAATTTAAGCGGGTCGATGCCCAGGTTATAATGGATGATATAATCGGTGATATAGCCGGTGAGAAGGTTAACCGTCAACACGGTGATCATCAAAACCATTATACTGAAGATCTTTCTGAACATTTTTCTGCCTTTAAATAAGTTCTTAAGGACGATTAAAAAAATCCTATAATTTAACTTACTGCAAATCTCCGCAAATCCTCGTCATTCAAGGAGGTTCAGAATTAGTTTAAATTAACAAACGAAAGTTGAAAAGTTAAAATATACCCTGCCCTTCTCCCGTTCTATTAAAAGTAATTTAGCATGAAAATTGGTTGGCTGAAATCCCCTGTAATTTTAATTCATTAATGAAGAAGACTCCACTCCTTATACTTTCCCTGATCGTAGTTGCCCTTGTAAGCTTTATCCCTAAACAAATTCCCAATGGTCCGGGTGATCCTCCCTTTTATTCTAAAGATACCGGCTGGGCCGATTCTGTATTTAAAACACTGAGTCCGGATGAAAGGATTGCTCAGTTATTTATGGTGGCCGCATATTCAAACAGGGATAAAGCACATGTGAAAGAGATCAAAGCACTTGTTGATACCTACAAGATCGGTGGACTTATTTTTTTTCAGGGCGGACCGGTTAGGCAGGCAATCCTCTCGAATACTTACCAAACATCTTCAAAAGTTCCTTTGCTCATCTCTATGGATGCAGAGTGGGGATTAGCAATGCGTTTAGACAGCACCACAAAATTCCCACGTCAAATGACATTGGGGGCTATACAAAAAGATAGCCTGATCTATGAAATGGGAGTGGAGGTTGCGCGACAAACAAAACGTCTGGGGATGCAGGTTAATTTTGCTCCTGATATCGATATCAATAATAATCCCTTGAATCCTAATCCCTTGAATCCTGTAATCGGCAGCCGTTCATTCGGAGAGAGCAAATACAATGTTGCTAAAAAAGCCATTTTGTATATGAACGGTATGCAGGATAATCATGTACTTGCTTGTGGTAAACACTTTCCCGGTCACGGTGATACTGACAGTGATTCTCATAAAACACTTCCTACAATTAAATCTTCACGTGCAAGACTCGACACCCTCGAATTATATCCTTTCAAAGAACTTATTGCAAACGGATTGGGAAGTATGATGGTTGCTCACTTGAGTATTCCTGCATTGGATACTACAAAGAACCAGGCTTCAACTTTGACGAAAAGTATTGTCACAGGATTGCTCCAGGATACACTTGGTTTCAAAGGATTGATCTTTACAGATGCTTTGAATATGAAAGGTGTAAGTAAATTTTATAAGCCTGGAGAAGTGGATGTAAAAGCTGTTTTAGCCGGTAATGATGTTTTGCTTTTTCCTGAAGATGTTCCGACAGGCATACGTGAGATCAAGGCTGCAATTGAAAGAGGAGAGCTTACCCAGGAAGAAATTGACAGAAGATGCATGAAAATTTTGTTAGTGAAACAATGGTCAGGATTAGACAAACAAACTAAAGTCAAACTGAAGAATTTATATGAAGATCTGAACTCAAGACAGGCTGAATTATTAAATAGAAAGCTGACCGAAGCTTCATTGACTCTTCTTCAAAACAAGAAGAATATTATTCCATTACAAAACCTTGATACATTACGTATTGCATCATTGTCGCTGGGATATAAAGAAAACGGGATCTTTCAAACAACACTGGATCGTTATGCATCTGTGACACATTTTGGAATTGATAAAGATGCAAAGCAGGCATCCTTCGACAGTGCAATGACCCAGCTGAAAGATTATAACCTGGTGATCGTTCATGTCAGTAATACCAATAACAAACCGGATAAAGATTTTGGTTTAACACCGAGAGTAAAAGCTATGTTGTCATCATTATTAAAACAGAAAAAGCTGATCGTGAACGTTTCTGCCAATCCGTATATCTTAGCTAAGATGGATAGCCTGCAGCTTGCAGATGCAGTGATAATGAGCTATGAAGACAATGATTATACAAGAGATTACGCAGCTCAGCTGATCTTTGGAGGTATTGGCGCTCAGGGTAAATTGCCGGTAACTGCAAGTGAGTATTTTAAGATAGGAACCGGAATGCCAACATTTCCGGTGCGATTCAAATACACTATCCCGGAAGAGGTTGGCGCGAATGTTACGATCCTGAATAAGATCGACAGCATTGCAATGAAGGGTGTAAAAGACAAAGTTTACCCGGGCTGCCAGATTCTTGTTGCGAAAAACGGAAAAGTGTTTTATCAGAAATCATTCGGATATCATACGTATGAAAACAAGGTCAAAGTAAAGAATACTGACCTTTATGATCTTGCTTCCATTACTAAAATTGCTGCTTCTACATTGAGCCTGATGAAACTTAAAGACGAAGGAAAAGTGAATCCTGATGAGAGGTTGTGTTTTTATCTTCCGGAACTGGAAGGAACAAACAAACAAAATATTATCATTCGTGAAATGATGTCGCACCAGGCCGGACTGAGGGACTGGATCCCATTCTGGACAAAAACGGTGCAGAAGACCGGTGAATACAAAGAAGGTATTTATAATAAAACAACTAACGATTTTTATACAAGAAGAGTTGCAGAAAATCTATATATCAGCAAGACTTATGAAGATACTATTTATAAGCAGATCCTTGAATCACCGGTAAAAGAGCACGGAAAATATCTTTACAGCGATCTTGGTTATTATTATGTAAAACGAATCATTGAGCGTAACACAGGACTTCCTCAAAATGAATATGTGAGCAAAACGTTTTATACTCCGCTTGGCTTAACCACAATGGGGTATAAGCCTCGTGAATGTTTCGATCTGAACAGAATTGTTCCTACAGAGTTTGATGCAAAATTCAGAAAGCAGCTAGTGCATGGAGATGTTCATGACCAGGGAGCTGCCATGTTGGGTGGAGTGGGAGGACATGCCGGGCTTTTTTCCAATTCAAATGATCTTGCAGTGATAATGCAGTTATTTATGAACAATGGTTTATATGGTGGTAAGAGTTATGTTGATTCTATCACCGTAGCGAACTTCACAAAATGTCAGTATTGTTTTGAGAACCGCAGAGGATTCGGATTTGATAAACCGGAAATGACCGCAGGAAAAGAAAGTCCGGTTTGTTTAAGTGCAGCACCTGAAAGTTTTGGACATGCAGGATTTACTGGGACAATGGCATGGGCAGATCCTGTAAGCGGTCTCGTTTATATTTTTCTTTCCAACAGGGTTTACCCGGATGCAGAAGATAATAAGCTTTCAAAATCAGGGATCAGGGGAAAGATCCATCAGCTGATTTATGATTCGGTGAAAAAGTAATTACTGAATAAGAGCAATCGCCCCCATGTAGTAATGCGGATCACCTTTTATATCGCGGATCTTACATTTATATACATATACATCTTTGAAAGGGAGATTTCCTTTGTATGTTCCATCCCAACCTTCAGTAATGTCAGTTGACCTAAAAACCAATTCCCCCCAGCGGTTATAAATGTTTATTTCAAATTCGTGAATTCCATAACCTGTCGGAATGAATTTATCGTTGTTGCCATTCTCATTCGGAGTGAAAGCATTCGGGAAATAAATAGCGAAGCTTGGATTTACTGTAATGATCACATCAGCTGAATCCCTGCAGCCAAAAGAATTCACCGTTAACAATTGAAAATAAAAATGACCTGTATCCGTGATCGGATAAATAAGATCCTGTTGGTTTGAAATCGGAAGCGCGAAAAGTGACCATGTGTAAAAGTCGGCTCCAATTGACTGATTGTTTATTAAAATATTATCATCAAATAATTCATACTCGAGTGATTCAGGAACAATAATAGTTTGAGGCGTAGGATTTACCTGGATATAATTATTGATCATAGAATCAACTGTACAACCATCTTCCGTGGTTGCCTGAAGATAAAGATTATACAATCCCTGGTTCTGAAGAACGGTTGAAGGAGTTGCTCCTGTTAAATTATCCGGGCCTATCTGCCAGTCCCAGCTTTGTATGCTTGATCCGTTGAGTAATGAAGTATTGCTTGTGCTGATGCTTATAGGTTCACAACCTATTAAAGGTGAAGCATTAAAAATTAACTGAGGGATAGGATAAAAGATCACTTGTGTTGAATCTGCATTAACACAGCCGTTTATATCCTGAACAATCACTTTATAAAGGCCGACTGAATCTACAGTGATGGAAGACGTGAGTTCTCCTGTATTCCAAACATAATTAGGATAACCTGCATTCGCATTCAGTGAAGCACTTGTAGCCGGACAGATCCTTAATGTGTCCTGAAGTCCGATCACCGGTAAAGGATTTATATTCACATTGATCGAATCTTTTACGGTACATGAATTTGGATCAACAGCTGTTACGAAATAAAGATTTTGTGTTGAAACATTTAAAGTCTGTGCAGTTGAACTGTTCTGCCATAGATAAGAAGAGAATCCCAGGCCTGCATCTAATGTGATCATATCACCCTGGCAAATGGCTGTATCATTTCCAAGATTAATTACTGCAGGCTGAAACACAGTAATAAGTACACTGTCAATTGCGTTACAAGAATTCACATCAGTTACAGTTACTGTGTAATTTGTTGTAACAATAGGTTGAATAGTTTGAGCAGCTGTAGTGATTCCGTTACTCCATAAATAAGTATAAGCCCCTGTTCCGCCAGCTGATGGAGCATTTAGTATGGTTGAATCCCCAAGACAAAAGCTCATTTTAGCTGCAATTGCATTGGTTGTTAATAGAGGAGGATTCGTGAGAGCAACAGTAAGTGACTGAGTACAGCTGTTTGCATCACTTGCTGTTACAGTATAAGTTCCTGCACTTAAATTAATAGCTGAATCTACTGTTGAAACATTTGGCGACCATACATAAGTGTAAGCGCCTGTTCCACCGTAAGTGTTGGTGTAGATCTCTCCATCAGAAGCACCATTACATAAAGGATTAAATTTTGTGACCAATTCCAGGTTAAGATTTGTTGGTTCTGTAATAGTTACCGTAGCTATCGCGGTGCAGGAATTCTGATCGCTTGCAGTAACAGTATATGATCCTGCAGTTAAGTTATTTGCAGAAGCATTTGCCTGAACCGGAACAGAGTTCCATGAATATGAATAAGTTCCTGTTCCTCCTGCTGCTAAAGATGTTGCGTTCCCTGTATTGCCACCGAAACATAAAACATTACTTTGTGAAGTTACAGAAACACTTAAGGCTGAAGGTTCAGTGATCGTCACTGAAGAAGTTGAAGTACAAAAATTCTGATCTGTAACTGTCACGGTATATGATCCTGCTGGTAAACTACTTGCTGTTGCAGTTGTTTGAACCGGATTAGTATTCCAGGAATATGAATAAGGAAGAGTTCCTCCGTTCACAGACACAACTGCATTCCCATTGTTTCCGCTATTACAGTTCACATTTGTCTGCGAACTGATACTGCTTGTTAAAGCTGTAGGTTCTGTAATTGTTACAGTAGCAGTTACTGTACATAAATTCTGATCGCTTACAGTAACAGTAAAAGATCCAGCTGGTAAATTAATTGCCGTTGCAGAAGTCTGAACCGGTATTGTATTCCAGGAATATGAATATGCAGGAGCTCCTCCGTTCGCGAGGACAGTCGCACTTCCGCTATTGTTTCCATTACACAGGACATCAGTTTGAGAACTTATAGAAGCGCTTAGTCCGGTTGATGAAGTGATGGTAACTGTAGTAGAACTTGTGCAAAGATTATTATCAGTGACAGTAACAGTATATGTTCCTGCACCTAAATTACTTGCTGTAGCTGTGGTCTGTACCGGAGTTGAATTCCAGGAATAAGAATAACCCGGACTTCCACCTGTAACAGTAACTGTTGCACTACCTGTTGGATTGCATGTTGCATTTGTTTGTGTTGTGGAGAGAACAAGAGCAGGAGGTTCAACAATGGTAAATGGAGTAGTTGCTGTACAACTCATACAGGTTTTAAAGGAGATATTATCAACTCCGAAATCATTTCCACCAGCAATTGTATTCTGGTTGCTGATACAGATATTCGCACTTGTACTGGCACCTGAGAACCATACAGCCTGGAAAGGATCCCAGGTAAATGTTGTTGCAGGAGCGTTCACTGTTCCAACAGAAGTTCCGTTAATAGTGAAGTCAAGTACAGCAAGAGAAACGGTGTAATTAGAAGCGACAAAAGCAGACAAGGTGTAATAAGTATTGGTTGTTACAGGGATTGTCTGGCACCAAAGGCTGGTTCCAGGAGTAGTGCTTCCATCCGCGATAAGATAATTTCCTCCGCCACCATAACCGAAGCCTGAATGTCCTGCATTATAATAAACAGGCGTAACATCAACTGCATAATTTCCGGGACCTCCTGCACAGCAAGTATATCCTGTTGTGAAGCCTGTGTTGCCATCTTCAAACTGTCCGTTAACTGCCAGTTCCGGACCCGAAGCCATACATGTATCAATTACTGTAACTGAATAATTACCTGCCGGAAGAGAGGAAATACCGCTGTTTGTGCTTAATCCCGGCTGCCATAATTGGTGATAATTTGCACCATCACCACCGGAAGGCGCAACGCTCGCGGATCCGTTAGCTAATCCATTGCATGTAGCATCTGTTTTTGTTAAATTCGTAGCTAAAACAGCCGGATCGGTTATCGTTAGGTTTGAAGAAACAGCACAGCCATTGTTGTTTTGAGGACGAGTATAAACTGTATAATTTCCTGCATTCAGATTTGAAAATATTGGAGATGATCCGTAAGTAACTCCATCTAAAGAATATTCAAAAGGAGTATAATAACCTGATGCGGCAACATTGATCAATCCGCTGCCATCACCACTGCAAACCGGATTTGAGCTTGTAACAGTGGAATGAAGTGTAGAAGGATAAGGAAGCGGAGCTTGCTGAAACTGAGGAGCTCCCTGGGGTACACCGTCAAAAGCCGGATTTCCCTGCATATTGGTATAGTTGCCGTCAAATTTCCAATAACCAAGTAAACCTGCCTGTGTTGTCGGGCTTGGCAGATCCGTCATGTTTGCAGTGATTTGAGCTTGTGTTCTGGCTACGTTCCAGATCCTAACTTCATCAATATATCCTACAAACTGTTCGCACTGGCAGCTCGACATATTTCCTATCGCGGTTATCAATCCGCTTTGTACCATGGTTCCGCTCCACGCCATTTGACCGGTTAAACATCCATTTACATAATATTTAAGCATAGCTCCGTCATACGTAGCTGCTACATGATACATTTTGTTTGGCGATATTGTTACCCCTGCGGCAGCAGCACCGCTGAAAGCAGCAAAGCCGTTAGTCGTGGTGATTTCAAAGCTTCCAATGCGGAGAAGATAATTTACATCGCCCGGATTGGTATGTTTAGATACAATATCTACCGAGGCACCTGTATAATAAATAAGCGCTTCAACGGTAAGCTGATCACCCGGTACGCTTAGATCCCCGACAGAAACCCAGTTAGTAGCGGAGGGCATGTATAAAGATTGTGATCGGAGATCTCCTGTAACACTATATAAGAGTATCAGAAAAGAAAACAGGAGCTTTTGCACTTGCACTTTCATTGAATCTGAATGTTTTTAATGGATGAAATT
>JAJTCJ010000096.1 GCA_021323165.1 Bacteroidota bacterium
TTCATAGTTGTAAATTTTAAATGTTTTTAAATAGTTAATTTGTTTATTAAACTGTTTAAAACTTTATACCAGAAAAAGAATTATGATTTTTTTATTATAGATAAAAATTGAGAAAATTAATCCTCATAATATATTATTACGAAGAAGATCAAACTATCCCATGAGGACTTTTACTTATAAATTTTTCAACGTTATCAGCAAATATTGACTGAGGAGTCTGATTACTTCTTTATAGAGTTTGCAATAAATTTTTCTCTTACCACTTCAGCAAACGACTTATGCAGAATCTTGGAATCCAGCCAGGAGATATAATCGAAATATTCGAATGCTTTGCTTTCATACTCATCATTAACAATCTCTTTAAAGGCATTTCTTAACTCTTCAAAGGCTTGTATCTGCTGCTTTACATTAGTTATTCGGGGCATTTTTTTTCGAATAAACTGCAAAACGAAATTTTCCATTTTAAACAACCGCTTACTTTTATATAAAAAACGGTAAGTGGAAATAGCATTGGATTCCAACAGACGTATATTTCCAAGTTCGAAATGAAGAACAAGATTCAGGATTCTGACTGCACTTTGAATATCATAACGGAGGTCCTTCTGATAATCATTTAACAGTTTATTAATAATATTAAGCGCTTTTGAATATTCTGCAGTACCAAAATATGAATAAAATAAATTATAAAGCAGAGTAATTTTTTCAACTGCGTTTATCTTTTCACTGTATTTTTCAAGACCATCAAGAATATCTTCTCTCACAGAAACACTTTTTTCAAAGTCACCTGTATCGAGATACATCACCATTTCAAAAATATAAGAATTTACAAAACGACTAACCTCTATGTTATTTGATCTGACAGGAAAAGCTCTCAGCTTATTCAATACGTTATTAAAATTATCATATTTATGGAGGTGGATTTGACATAAAAGAACATTGTATAATGCGCTTAAATATATTTTAGGAGTTTCCTTGATCTTATTGGGATATTCTTCTATTAAGCTCATTTGTTCATGAGCTATCGCGAAACAAGTTTCGTTGTCTCCCTTAGCATGATTATAAATAAGTTTAATATGATAATAATATTGCCTGGCCTCGAAACTTAAGGCCATTTTAATTGATGAAAGCAAGGGATGCTTCATGACTGACTGAAACTGATCCAACTCTTCCTGATTTCTTGCTTCTTTGATCTTTCTGTTGATCAGAACAATTTTATTATATAAATGCCTGTACTGAATTACATTTTTCTGAGCATCCACAGTTGACATTTCCTCTTCAAGAGAACCTTCCAGGGATTTTTCAAATTTTTCTATCGGCAATAATTCAATCAATACTTTTTCCTGCCATGTATTTATTTCAAGCTGAGGAAGTGTGAGTTCATTCGCTTTTGCTAATTCCTTAGCCCGATCAAGAACCTTTGCACACTGTTTATATAAACATTTATCGTATAATATCGCAGCATCTTCCATCATCTCACGTAATTGAGAATCTATTGTGTTTCCTGAATTTATTATACGAAGACTTTTAAGGATCTGGCAATACAGATAATTTTTGACAGCTGGTAATCGTTTTAAAAAATCTTCACCTTCAAAAATTTTTCTGATCTTTTTCTCATCATATTCACCAAGTTTATCAATCACATCAAACAAACGTAAATAACCTTTTTCACCGGTTTGAAGTCCGGTAAATAATTTGAAATAACGTTTTTCTGACTTGGAAAGAGACTGTATTAACCGGGCTAATTCATCCATGGGTTTAGCGTTAATCGACAATAAATAAATTCATTAAATACTGATTATCAACAATATATGAATTCAAAATGCAAATTTAAGAAAAATAGGATTAGTATTTTAAAAAAATATTGCTTTTGAACTTATCTATTGAACTATTAGATTTATACAAGATTTAAAATTCAATCATAAACCGAACCTAAAACTATTTTTATGAAAGCCGCTCTAAATTATCGCTATTCAGTTTTAGACACCTTTACTATCGCTTGTTATGATTTTCCTAATAATCTAATCCAAATCCCTGCACTCATGGAAAAGAAAAAATCTCTTAATGTTCTACTTGCGGATGATGACGATGATGATCGTGAATTCTTTTCCGAAGTAATTAATGAACTTGCTCCTAATGTTAAAATTAGTAGTGTTAAAGATGGTGCAGCATTGATGAAGTTCATCACTGCAGCTGAATCTGCTCTGCCCGATATTATTTTTCTTGATCTTAATATGCCTTGCAAAAACGGAAGGGAATGCCTGAAAGAAATAAAAAGAAATCATCGGCTAAGACATATTCCGGTAATAATATATTCTACTTCTTCTAATGTAAAAGATATTGAAAACGCTTACAATGAAGGTGCGGACCTTTATGTAACAAAGCCAAACACTTTTACTGAATTAAAGCGAATTGCCAAAAAAGTTTTAACTATTGATTGGAGTAATTATATCTTAAACCACCGGATAGAACACTTTGTTTTGAAATAAGGTTGAGTCATTGGCATAAATGGGGAATTTATTTCCCGGCAATAAGTTTAAGACTGCCAATATCACAGAAAAAGCGAATGGTATTAAATTTGCCGAATTAAAATGAAGTATTATTCATTCGGCCCATAATCGAATAATTCTTTTTTGGTTTAGATATAAACACCTCCTGTAAAATGGAGGTGTTTTATTTTTATCCTAAATAAAGCCTTATCCTGCTGATCAAATTGGCAACAGAAAAATGAGTTCTCTTGCGAAGAAGATATTTCTTAATCTCTTCGGTTTTAATACTCCCTGTTTGAAGTATTGCTTCGTTTAACTCTAGTCTTGTGATTCCCCATCTTTTTGTCCAGTAGTTGACCAGAGTTATCTCACCTGGATAAATAATCCTATTTTTCATCTTTTGTGTTTTTAAAATTTATCAGCATGATATGAAAGATCATCATTAGCTGGTCCGTTTAAAACTTTCCCCTCTGTTGTAAATCGGCTGCCATGGCAAGGACAATCCCAGCTTTGTTCATCATTATTCCATTTTATAATACATTTCATGTGGGTGCATTCCGCTCCTACCATATGAAATTGATCTTGCTTATCTCTGTAAACACCGAACTTCTTTCCATCGAGTTCAACTATCTTTCCTTGTCCCGGTCGGATGCTTTGAAGTTCAACTGACTTCGGATCCTTCGGTTTTTGCTTTAAATAATTGATCATTCCTCCTACAAGCTCTTTGAAATAAGTCTTGCCGGCAGAAAACAATTTAAAACGGGAAGGATCATATATACTTTCCCATGGATTGTCTTTACCATTGATAAGATCTGATATTAATATACCTGCAATCGTAGCATGGGTCAAACCATTTCCGGAATCTCCTGTTACTATGAAAATATTTTTTTCATCCTTTGGATTGCGGCCAATGTATCCAAGAGAATCAAAAGGTTCCATCACCTGCCCCGACCATTGGTAAACAATATCTATAATTTCAAATCGCTGCCTTAGCCAATATTCAAGAAGTCCATACTTGTCTTCTTCATTGATCTTATCATCCTCAACCAAACCCACCGCATGATCTTCCCCGCCACAGATAAGCAGATCATAGTCATTATCGAATGGCTGAATTCTTACATAATGATAAGGTGGTATTTCTGCATTCTGAGAAAAATCTCCTGTATCCCACCATAAAGTCTTGGGCACACTCCCTTTTTTTATTCTGGCACCTATTACATATGTTCTGTAAGCATATTGTTTAAGATGCATTACGTATTTATTATTCACTGGTGTGTTTGTAGCAATCACAACATATTCTGAATTGATCCTGAAACCATCTTTTGTAACAACACCCGTATGATCAATCTTATCAGCTTTTGTATCAGTATAGATCTTTACTCCTCTTGCAGTTAGAACCTCACACAATCCCTTTAGATATTTCATCGGATGAAACTGCGCCTGATTGAGAAATTTCAGACTTTTAGAATTATCCTTGATCCCCGGCATTACTTCCACAGCTTCTATTTCCAAACCTGCATTTTTTGCAGCCTTTAATTCTTTTTCAATAGATTCATCTTTATCTGTTGGATGCAGAAATAAATAACCATCCACCCTTTCAAAGTCACATTTAATATTTTCCTTTTTACAAATCCTTTCGATAAGATCAATTGCCTGTTTATGGCTATCTGCTATATGTTTTGTTTGTTCAGATCCATAAATACGTTGGAGTTCATAATACCTGTCATCCAGTGCACAAACCAAATGTGCACTCGTACGTCCTGTTTCTCCGCTTCCAATATTCCCATCTTCAACCACAATAACTTTTTTTCCGGCTTGTTCAAGACAGTACGCAATTGAAATACCTGCTATCCCTCCACCAACAATTACAACATCAGTATTGATATTTTCTTTTAAGGGCGAAAATGATAAAGGCAAAACTGAATCTATCCAGAAAGACATGTGCTTTCCGGAGGTCACTTTAGGATCAGTCATATTGAATTCCTCCATTTTTATTTTTTCAAACCTTTCTATGACAAAAAATATTCCCGTTAGTAATTATACGCACAGGCACATTTTTAATGAATCAATGTAAACGTTAGTCAATGTTACCGCTACTTTTAAAGATCACCCCATCCAGATTACGCGCTATCGCTCATGATCCAAAAAAATGTGTCAAAGCAGTCAACCTCATTTATGTAAGTGACAGTGAACCAGGTATCCAGCGGATCAAAAAAGGTAAAGGTTTTATTTATATCTATGAGGGGAAGAAGCTAACAGACGAAGAAGAATTAAATAGAATAAAAAAGATCGTTATACCTCCGGCATGGAAAGATGTATGGATCTGCAGCATTTATAATGGTCATATTCAGGCTACCGGTAAAGATCTTCGTGGAAGAAAACAATACCGTTATCACACCCATTGGAATGAGTTAAGAAATCATACTAAATTCAGTCGGTTATTAACATTTGGTGAAAAATTACCCCAATTGCGCCTGCAGCTCGAAAAAGATTTATCGTTTAAGAATTTATGTGTGGAGAAAGTTATTGCAACGGTAATAAGTTTAATGGAAAGAACTTATATACGAATTGGGAACAGTGAATATGAAAAACTTTATGGATCTTATGGTCTTACTACCTTAAAAGATCAGCACGTCAAAATCAATGGCAACTCTATAGAATTTGCATTTAAAGGGAAGAAAGGGGTGGCACAAAAAATCACTTTACAGAATAAAAAACTTGCAAGAATAGTTAAACAATGCAGAGAGATACCGGGAAAAGAACTATTTCAGTATTACGATGAAAATGGCATCAGGCATTCGATTGATTCCGGAATGGTAAATAAATATATTCATGATATTACAGGATCCGACTTTACAGCGAAAGATTTCAGAACCTGGGCAGGTACTCTTAATGCTTTAAGAGCCTTTAAACAAGTGGGAGATGCGAGATCTGAAAGTGATAAAAAAAGAAAAGTCATACAAGCTTTGGACTTTGTGAGTCAAAAGTTGGGAAATACCCGCACTGTATGCAAAAAGTATTACGTACATCCAATGATAATAGAATTGTATGAAAAAAAATCATTATCGGGATATCTTAGTGAACTGGATACGATTGAAAAGGATGACGGTATGACTGATTGGACCGCGGATGAAAAGATCCTCCTAAAAATTCTAAAAACTAAGTGATTGTTTTCTTCTTGTAAAGGACCTGACAATTAATACAGAAAAAACTTCGTCTCATTCTGTGTCCCGTTTGTTTAAGTTTAACGTTACCTCCACAATCAGGACAAACCTTTTTTGTATATATCCTATAATGCTTTTTGAGCTCGAACTTCCGCTTCCATCTTAGAAAATCAAAACAAAATTCCCTTAACACTTTAACAACCTCTTTCGCTTTTTTAACCGGGATGTTATTATTAATAGTTTCAGGATGAACCTTAGTAATGAATAACACTTCATTTTTAATTATATTTCCAACTCCGGCAAACACTTCCTGATCCATCAAACTATCACAGATCATTTCCTTTTCCTTATATTTTAATGCTTTTAACGCCTTGGAAGGATTCCATTTCTCCGACATGGTATCCGATTCCCAGTCATAAAATTCATCTACTTCACCTTCAATGAGCTTAATGGAGCACGTATAAAAATTAAGCTCACCATCTTTAAATCGCATTCTTAAACGCGGATCCAATTCTTTACGCTCATTAATTCGATAACTTCCAAACATTAGCAAGTGAATACGGATAAAAAAGCCATCAAAGCAAATTAAAAAATGTTTTCCCCAGCTTCGCATGTCAAGGATCTTCAGCCCTTTCATACGCTGCAGATCTATCTTAGCATTACCCGAGATCTCAATAATTTTTTTCCCTTTGAACTTAATCAGTTCTTCTTTTAAAATAACTATTGATGGTCCTTCTGGCATAACTTGTCCTTAAAATCAAAAAGCACCTTGCTCAAAGGAACAAGGTGCTTGATACATTTGAGCTATTTTACTTTTTCTTAGCAGTGACAAGGGCAACAATTCCTCCTACAAACAAGATCCCCCCAATAATAGGAGACCATTGAACAGGATGATTTTTTTCCTTATTCACCTCCAAAGGACCAAGATCCACAACCTTTTCCTCCGTCACAAAATTAAAGCCGGTTATTGCCATCATAAGACCACCCACCACAATTAGAATAATTCCTAAAGTTTTCATCTTTATAGTTTTTAGTTAAACATGAATCTAGTCAATTAAAATAACTTGCCACCCCAAATGGCATTAAATTTATATTATTCATTTAAAACCATCAATATGAAAAAGATAGCCACAATTTTACTTATAACAGCAATTACCTCTGTTTTCGGTCAGCAGATGAAGT
The DNA here is from genome assembly GCA_021323165.1 of Bacteroidota bacterium. Classification (GTDB taxonomy): domain Bacteria; phylum Bacteroidota; class Bacteroidia; order 2-12-FULL-35-15; family 2-12-FULL-35-15; genus 2-12-FULL-35-15. Next base: position 6,833 of record JAJTCJ010000096.1, read on the forward strand.
ATGTGAAAAAAGCTGAAAGAGCAGTTGGTAGAGTAGAATACTCTAAAGCTCTTAAATATTACGATAAAGCACTGGAAGAAAATCCGGATCTTTATGAAGCTAATGCAGGGAAAGGTCTTCTTTTAGGAGAATTAATGGAACAATATGAAAAGTCCATCCCTTATCTTGAAAAAGCCCTTGACAAAGGAAAGAAAGACACCCTACTTACCTTATATTATATTTTGGGAAAAGCTTACCACTTTACAGGTGATTATGACAAAGCCCTTTACTGTTACAACAAGTTAAATAATTTTGAAGAAATAGGTAATCCTATGTTCCAAACTATTCTTAATAAGAACATCAAGGACTGTCATTATGCAATTAAAAACCGAACTGCCACACCGATTGGTAAATCATCCGTAACAAATGCAGGGCCTATCATAAATACATATGAGCCTGAATATGCCGCAGTTCTTATTAATAAGAATCAATTACTTTTTACAGCTAAAAAGAAAGACCACAGCAGGGAAAAGGTAAATAAATGGGACGGTAAATATTTCGAAAGCATGTATGTAAGCGAATTGAATAACAATACCTTTTCCCCACCGAGAAGGTACACAAGACCTGACTTACATAAAGACTCTAAATTTTCTAAATATCATGAGTCTACAATATCTGCATCTCCTGATGGAAATTTTTTATTCATTTATAGGGGAGGGGATATTTTTATTGTCCCGGTAAATGCATCCGAAAAAAAACCTACAAAATTGAGCAAAAAAATAAATATGTCGCGTTATCAAAATCATGCAACCTTAACCAAGGATAACAAGACCATTTATTTTTCCAGTGAAGGAAAAAAGGGATATGGCGGAACAGACATTTACAAAGCAGTTAAGAATAGCAAAGACGAATGGAGTGAACCAGAACTATTGGATTCAACAATAAACACAGAATTCAATGAGGATGCTCCGTATGTTCATGAAGATGGTACCTTATATTTTTCATCAAATGGTCATCCAGGTTATGGCGGATACGACATTTACAAAACAAGCTTTAAAGATAATCGCTGGACCAAACCAACAAACATGGGACAACCTATTAACTCTTCAGGTGATGATATTTTTATGAGCCTTGTTAATGGAGATGAAGGTTATTACTCATCATCCAGAATGGGTGGCTACGGTGATCTTGATATATATTCAGTGAACCTTAATCCCAAATTGCCCAAAGACAGTGTAGCTGACCCATTACTTGCTTTGGAGAAGGAACCAAATTCTGAAACTATAGAAAGTCCGGATGCAATAGGCAAAAAAGATAAAGGAAAAAAATATCTATCGGAACAAGAACTTAAAAAACTTGGATGGAACAGCTCTTCCTTATATTTCAGTTATAATGAGGCTGCTTTAAAAGATAACGCTTTGGCAAGTTTAGATAACAACATTGAGATCTTAAAGAAAAACAATAAGCTTTCAATCGTAATCTTCGGACATTCAGACGCAAGAGGTGATGAGAAGTATAATATGTTGCTTTCATTAAAAAGAGCGCAGTCGATCAAAGATTATATGATAAGGAAAGGTGTAGATCCTGGCCAGATCAAAAGTGTAAAAGGAATGGGTGAAGCCGGACTTATCAATAATTGCGGCAATGGTAAAGAATGCAGTGATGAGCAGCATCAGCAAAACAGAAGAGTTGAAATTCATATCTTAAGCTCATCCATAAATAAAGAAGTATCCAGTCAACAGTAAACGTAACTTAAGATTAAATAAAAAAGGCCTTCAAATGAAGGCCTTTTTTATTTTTAAAATTTTATTTTACATTATTCTTACGTATATCTTTCAGAGAATTTTTGATTTCTTCCATATCGTGATTAAATTCTCGTTTAAAAGTTTCCCAGTTATCGTTATTATCATAATCCTGGTTCAATCTTACACGCAGATCTTTATTTCTTTGTTCCAGTGAATCTATCCTGCGCTCATACATTACACGTTGTTCTTCTTTTTCATTCTTTATATCTGATCGATATGTTTCAAAACTCATGTCATTCTCTCTTAACCGGTTTTCTGATTCTTCTCTGAATTCACGTTGCGCTTCACGAAGATCTTCGTTAGCTTCTACAACTTTTTCCTGAGCATTTTCAAGCTTTTGCTCCTTGGTTTGACAAGAAGAAAAAGAAATGGCTGCCATACCTGTTATAGCGGCAACGATGATTGCATTTGTTTTCATAGTTTATATTTATTGGTTAATATTAATTAAATTCATTTAAAATCGTGTCCCGATTGTTCCCTGCAGCCAAATGTTTTTATAACGGGGAGTCATTGAGCTTCCATCACCATTATTCTGCTGCAAGTCAAAATTATATCTGCCGGATATTACAAATCGTCCAAGATTTAAATCGAAACCTACAGCGGCACTTAGAATATTCTTCCTGATATTATCATTTTTAAATTCTTCCTGCTGAATTGAAGCATTGTCACCGCCAGTAATAACATCTGCCTGATGAAGCAAATAAGAATACTGGGGGCCACCAACCAATGTTATGATCTTTAGAGGCTTAAATTCTATTAAAACCGGAACATCCAGATATGTTGTTGTCCGGCTCAATTCATAAGTTTCATCAAATAATTTTCCTGTTGCGCGAAAACCTTTTTGCGAGATCAATGCCCCTGGCTGTAAACCGAGATATTTTCCAACCGGCACAGACAAAAACAAACCTCCTGCAAAACCGTATTTAGGCTCAGATTTAAATTCTTCACCTTGCTCATCATATACATTAGAGTTATTTACCCCAAGCTTAATTCCTAAATGAAGTTTATTCCGTTCATCTTTAGGTTTTGATTTGGTTTGACCTTCTTCCTGTGCCGAGGCATTTCCGATGGAAACAGCGAGAGCGGCTAATATCAATATCTTCTTCATAATACTTTATATTAAATTCTACTTCTTATCCTGTATTTAAAAGATTGTACCATTGGTAAACCAACTCTTCAAATACATTTATCCTTTCCTCATAACATTCCATGGGGAAAACCTGCCCGTATTTCAAGATTATCAAGGGATTTACATAATAGATAGGCAGCAAAGATCTATCCCTGGCATAGAATTTTAAAAACCATTGATATCAGATAAATCAAATAACTTATGGACAAGAAAAATCTTAATGTATTCATAGCTGATGAAGACAAAGTAATGACTACTGCTTTAAAAAACGATCTGAAAGAAACCTTCGGATCTGATATTAATATCACAGTTTTTAATAGCGCTAAAGACTGCTTAGAAAAAGTCGATGACAATACCCACATGGTAATCCTTGCTTACGATTTTAAGAAGAGAAAAAATCCCGAAAATGGAATTGAAGTACTGAAATTCATAAAGAAGAATTATCCCCTAACAGAAGTAATTATGCATTCTTCAAATGATGATCTGCGTGTAATATTGAAATCTATTAAATTAGGGGCTAAAAGTTATGTCATAAAAGAATCAAATTCTTTTTCACAAATAAGATCTATTATCCACAGGCGCTTTACTCAACCGATAAGAAGAATTATAACCGAGTTTGGCGTAAATAAATTTGTTGCAATATTTATTACGGTTTTTGTGATCATGGGCATTCTAACCTGGATCGCAGTTAATAGATAACTATGCAATTAAATTTTTAAAGAGTTTGATTTTAATTTCAGATTAGAGTCAAACTCTTTACACATGATACTAAACACACGATTGAACTGAAAAAGAAAGAATTAACAATGGAAAAAAAGAAGGGTGACAAAAAGAAAAAAGGAATTTTTGAAATTTTTTCCGAAAAGGTAACGCATGCAACAGGAAGCACACCAGCTTTTCTAATTGCGCTTGGGCTGGTAATAATATGGATGGGAACAGGTCCCATCTTCAATTATTCTGAAGCCTGGCAATTAGTTATAAATACCGGAACCACCATAGTAACTTTTTTAATGGTATTTCTAATTCAAAAGTCGCAAAACAAAGACTCCCTTGCAATTCAGCTTAAACTAAACGAATTGGTGGCCGCTCATGAATATGCAAGCAACAGACTGGTAAATATTGAAGATATGACGGAAGATGAACTGAAAGTCATCAAGAAATATTACCGCAAACTAAGTCAATTCTCTAAACAGGAACAAAATCTACAAACATCACATTCAATTGAAGAAGCAGAGGACAATCATGAATTCAAAGCAGGTGCAAAAAAATCCGATCTCAAGAAAAACAAAAGCCCGGGCAAAAAATAAGGCTTTATCTTTTCAGAAAAAGCCTTAGTACTAAAGAATAAGCACTTTAATTTAAAACCATTTGTTCCTTTTTTCTCATTGTACTGTTTGGTATACCTAAAAGTTCACGGTATTTCACCACAGTTCTTCTTGCAATGTTGACATCCTTTTGTTTAAGCAAATTCATGATATCGGTATCAGATAATGGCTTTTGCTTATTCTCATCCTTCACTATTTTCTGAATAAGATCCTGTACCTGAATAGCGGTAGAAGCCGGAGCATCTTCTGTATCAGAAACAAGTGCACGCATAAAAAGATTCTTTAAACTGAAAATACCAAATGGTGTCTGAACATGTTTATTACTTGTGATCCTGGAAATCGTACTTATATCATAACCTGTGCGGTTAGAAATATCCTGAAGGATCATAGGACGAAGTTCCTGAATATCCCCACTTTTGAAAAAATCAGGCTGCATCTGAACAATCACAGTGATTATCTTGATCATGGTAGTTTCTCTTTCTTTCAAGGCATTGATCAAAAGATTTGCATCTGATACAAGGGATTGAAAATAATTCTCAGCTTGTTTTTTTTCATTTGCATTAGCTGCAGACATAGACTGAGCTGAAAATTCAGGATTAACTCTAAGTTTAGTGAATTCAGAAGATGTTAATGCAATATACAATTCAGAATCTTCGATTGTAACTTCAAAATCAGGAATTATCTGCTCCTTGATAAGTTCGTATTTATTAGCTTCTGTTATAGGTTTAGGATTAAGCTTCTTAATATAATTCATGCAATTTTCAAATTCTTCACCAGAAATGGCAAGGTCATTTTTAATTTTTTGAAAATTCTTTTGTACGAAATTCTGATAGTGATCCTCAAATATTTTTATACAATGTTCCCTGGTAGGACATTTTTTAGTTTTTCTTTTTAACTGAAGCAGCAGGCACTCATGTAAATTTCTTGCGCCTACTCCTGCTGGTTCAACAAACTATATTGGTCATTTCCTGACTTAGATTCATCATGTGAATCTGTTCCTTAAGATTTTCCTGCAAGGAACTGAACTGAATTACAGGGGCTTCGTAATAATCCTCGTTAGAAACCGGCTGTTTATAATTCTTTTCAAAAAGATCTTCATCATCTTTATTCCAGATCAGTTCATTATCAAATTCTGTTTCAACCTGAGTTTCCGCTTCTTCCTGTGATTCACCCTGATCCTCAGTTTCAAGGACCGGATTCTGTTCCAGTTCGTTAGCTATATATTCCTGTAAAGCATAACCTGACAGATGCATAATATGCATTAACTTCATATGCTGCTGAGACATATAGTACCCGCGTTTTAACTGCTGGTTTTGCTTTTGATTTTGTTGCTGATTCATATATGTAGAAAATTAAAACTGATGGTTTATATTGCAAGGGCAATCGTATTAGCCGTATATTTTAATTTTAT
>JAJTCJ010000097.1 GCA_021323165.1 Bacteroidota bacterium
TCCTGTTGCTTGGTTTTCTTTAACTCATTGATCATACCATTCCATTCTTGCTTTATTAAACTCTTTCTCTGCTTTATTATTGTTAATTTTATGCCAATGAACAAGACAAAAAAATCGGTTGCGGTAATTGGCGGAGGCCCAGCGGCAATTATGCTTGCCGCTCATCTGAATGAGAATTTATTTGACGTTACTATTTATGAAAAAAACAAGGCACCCGGAAGAAAGTTTTTGGTTGCTGGTGACGGTGGTTTTAACCTCACACATTCAGAGGATATTGAAGCGTTCATTCAGCGATATACACCACCCGGGTTTCTTGAGAAGAGCCTGTTGGAATTCACCAATACTGATCTTTGTGAGATACTGAAAGATCTTGGTATTGAAACATTCATAGGTTCCAGCAAACGGATTTTTCCAGTAAAAGGTTTAAAGCCTATTGATGTTCTGAATGCTTTTCTGGCTCATCTTGAAAAAAAGGATGTTAAAATTCTTACCGGGCATACCTGGAAAGGATGGGATGTTAACAATAAATTGCAATTTGATAAAATTACAGAAGATACTGTTGAGAGAATAAATGTAAAAACTGACATCACTGTTTTCTCTCTTGGAGGAGCAAGCTGGAAAGTTACCGGTTCTGACGGACTTTGGGCGAATGTGTTTTCAGAAAAAGGAATTAAGACAGTTCCATTCCAGCCGTCTAATTGTGCTTATGAAATTAAATGGAATGAAGAATTATTAAAAGCGGCTGAAGGAACACCTTTAAAAAATATTAATCTTAGTTGTGGCGACAAGGAAAGATCAGGAGAAGTGGTGATCACAAAGTTCGGAATGGAAGGCGGAGCAATTTATGCATTAAGTGCTCCGATAAGAAAGCAGCTGGATGAAAAAGAGTTTGCTTCTATATTTATAGATTTGAAACCAGGAATTGCTCTTCAGCAGATCAAAGATAAATTCAGTAATCGCGGAAACCGGTCTATCAAGAAATTACTTGTTGACCGCTTAAGTTTAAACGAGGCTCAGATAGCCTTATTAAAGTTTTCACTTACAAAAGAAGAGTTCACTGATCCTGTTTTACTTGCGCAGAGTATTAAAAAACTTCCCTTGAAGATAACCGGAATGGGTGAGATGGATGAAGCCATTTCAACTGTTGGCGGGGTCGCCTTACGTGAGGTAGATGAGAATTTTCAGCTTGTTAAGCTGCCGAATACTTATTGTATTGGTGAGATGCTGAATTGGGACGCACCAACAGGAGGATATCTGCTGCAGGGATGTTTTAGTATGGGTTGGTACGTTGCTGAGCATTTGAATAAATTAAAATGATTTTTTAAGGAATAGAAGAAAAAGACGGATATTCGCTTATTCAACATCTTGAACCTCATTTACTAAACAAAATAAACATGAAAAAAACTCTACTTATTTTATCTGCTTTCTTTTTGGTTTTAACAACAAAGCTTAGTGCACAGCTGATCAATCCGGGATTTGAGACCTGGACAAATGATATGCTTGTTCCTGCCGCCATGAATCCTAACAGTGGTAACGATACGTACGGCTGGTGGGATTTTAATTATCTGAATCATGCCATGCTCGGTGCAAGTCCGGTTTCAGTTACAAGGTCAAGCGATACAGTACATTCAGGGAATTACTCTGTAAGAGTTGAAACTAAAGTTTACACTCCGACTTCCTGGAACATTTACAGATATTGGGGTATACCGTATATCGGACATGAATACAATGATACTTTAGGAATTTTATTCAATGGCAAGGTGAATGTAACAAACCAGACTTTCAAGCCCGGAATTGCATGCACTCAAAATCTGACACAGTTTAAATTCTTTTACCAATATCGTCCGAATGGTAACGATACTGCTGAATGCCGTGTGGCACTATTGAGTTCAGGAACACCGGTTGCAGGCGGTTATTTTAAAACAAGTACATCGACAGGAAGTGCAGGCTGGCAGCAGGCTGTGATCAACTTTACATATGTAAATGGATTGACTCCTGATACTTTATTGATCCTATACAGCTCCTCATCTCTTGATCATCGTCCTAAAGCGGGAAGTGTGCTTTGGATCGATGATGCGAGTGTGTCTCTTGCTACAGGTGTTGAAGAAATCCTGGCTGATGAAAATGAAACGATTATTTATCCTAATCCATCAAATGGATCTTTTTCAGTTAAACGCGAAAACAACAGATCTCAAACAATTGAAGTTTTCAATGTGATTGGAGAAAAGATATATTCAGGTATTAACAATAAAGAAGCGTTGAATATTGATATTTCAACATCTCCAAAAGGGATCTATTTCGTCAGGATATCTGATGGAGAAAAAATAACTTCTGAAAAGATTATTATTCAGTAATTATATAGTTTTGATCTGTAGAGATGCAAAAGATAGGTATTGGAGTTTTAAACTCTGATACCTATTACACAAACATCATCTACCTGTTCATAATTACTTTTCCAGTTATCAAAAGCAGTATCAACAATTTGTTTTTGCTCTTCCATGTTTTTATCCCGAATACTTAGCAATAATTGTTTCATGTTAGCTGCTTTGAACTTCTTTCCTTTTTCCCCACCAAACTGGTCGAGATAACCATCCGTAAATAAATAGATAGAATCACCCGATTGAAGTTCTATCTTATGTGTTCTGAAGTCCTTCTGGTCAGTGTACTGGCCGATAGGCTGCTTGTCGCCTTTGTATTCGATTAGTTCGTTATTACGAATGATCCATAGCGGATTATTAGCACCCGCCCAACTCAATGTTTTTCCCTGAAGAGCACATAAAGAAATATCCATTCCGTCTTTAACTTCTGTTTCGCTCTTTTCAAATTCCTGTATCACTATTTCTCTCGTTCTGTCAAGGATCTTACCGGGTTCCAGCAACCCGTATTCTCTCACGCTTCTATTAAGACCATTGTTACAGATCACAGAAACCATTGCGCCAGGTACTCCATGGCCTGTGCAATCTGCTGCCGCAAACAGGATTGTTCCCTTCTTAACACTGTCTTCTTCGTTCTCCATATCCCTCTTTCCAGACTTCTCACTATAATGGAACCAATAAAAATCTCCGGCAACAATGTCTTTTGGTTTGTAAACAATAAAGCTTTCCGGAAAATATTCTTTTACAAGCTTAGCAGGAGGAAGGATCGCATCCTGCAGCCGTTTCGCATAGTTAATGGAATCTACTATTTCACGGTTCTTTTCTTCTACAATTGTTCGTTGTTTTTCAATGATCACATTCTGGCGGGAAGTAACTTTAAATCGGTTGAAAATAAAAATAGAAAAAACAAGGATCAATGCAAGGCCAATAAATAAGCTGATTTGTATTTGTCTTTTAACTTTCAGCTCAGCATCTTTTTTGTCAAGTTCAGCTTTCTGAACTTTGGTTTGTTCTGCATGTTTTATGCTGTCGAGCGCAGTCTGCTTATTGTATTCATATTTGAACTCCTGCCGCAGGATGGCTTTTGTATTCTTTTCATTTAAGATTTTTTCGTGAAGCTCATCGTACAACTCTTTTGCTTCGAGCGCTTTCTTATAATCCGATTTTGCTTTATAGATGAGGTATAATTCACCTGCAACTTTTTCTGCTTCTTTGATCTGACCGATATTCATTAACAGCTTTAGGGCTTTCTCATTATAGATCAAAGCATTTGCTATATCATTCTTTTTCGCATAATATGCCGCGAGTAAACTAAGTGTTTGTCCTTCACCTCTCTGATCTTTTATTGCCTGGAACAGCATCAAAGCGCTGTCTGCTTTTTCTTTTGCATCGGTCAGCTTGCCATTCATCATACTTATCCTGCTCAGATTGGAAAGATCAATTGCAAGACCCTGTGCATTATGGATGGCGCGGTTAAGACGCATACTTTCCTTGAACAATGTTTCTGCAGTATCGGTTTTCCCCCTATCATAAAGGATCTCGGCAATAGCGCTATATGAAACAGCTTCCCAGTTCTTGGCGCCTGCTTTTTTTCCTATACTCAAACTTCTTGTAAATGTGCTTAGTGCTTTGGCGGTATCACCGATCTCCATATAGATATTCCCAATGTTATTCAGTGCAGCCGCAGTTCCTTTCAGGTCACCTTCTGATTCCATAATGGTAAGTGCATTCGTATAATATTCAATCGACTTCGGATAGTTTCCTTCACGATAAAATAGGATCCCGAAATTATTATAGGCTGCGGAAGCTTTTTGCTTATTCTTAAGTTCTTTAGCAAGCGCCAAAGTGCGGTTAAAGAATGTTTTTGCCTGTTCGTTATCACTGCGGTACATGCTGATAATCCCCAGGTTGTTAAGCGCATTCAGCTGTTTGGTTTTATAAAAGGAGATAAATGTTTTTTCTTTTGCATGCTTCAGCTTCTCCTTTGTAAAAGAAAGGATGTTCTTATTCAGGGATTCATCCTCAGCAGGATCGGACAGATAAATAATATTATCAAGTGCGAGCCACGCATTAACAAGCGCAGTATCACTTGGTGGTTTTGCAATTATTGTTCTCAGGGAATCTATGGCCGGATCCTGGCTGCGAAGTTCAATAAATGCAAAAAGCAGAAATATTAGAGGAAGTAGTTTTTTCACTGGTGTTTATTCTATGTTTATAAGAGATGTTTTTTTGTTTTCTCTTTGATCATGAAAACTCCCAATACGGCTGTGGTTCCAGCTACAATAATAGGATACCATAATCCTGAAAAAATATTACCTGTACTTACAACAACCGATTCGGCAATAAGTGGTGTAAGTCCCCCGAACACTCCGTTTCCGATGTGATACGGCAGAGAAAGAGAAGTGTATCTTATTTCAGGCGGGAAAAGTTCAACCAGAAAAGCTGCTATCGGGCCATACGCCATGCAGACAAATATAAGCTGCAGGAAAATGAATAAGCCGATCATGAATATGTTTTTGAATGGAAGAGTGATTGTATTTGTTGTTTTAATTATCTTCCCTTTTTCTGTTTTAGAATATTCAAATTTCTCAATCATGGAGCCTCCATGTGTGTAATCATAATAATATCCGCTGATCTGCTGATCTGCACCTTGAATTACATTACGCTCTCTCAATTCCCATGTTTTATAATCAGCTTGTGCAGCCATGCCTTTGTAAAGCGACATATAACTTAACGATGCGAGTGCAAGTCCGGTGAGTATGATCCATTTCCTACCGTACTTGTCGGAAAGGCGGGCGAACACAATAAACAACGGTGTTCCTAAAAGCAGTACAGGAATCAGCATCCATTGGATCTGGGCAGAATCAATGTTGAGGTTCTTTATGCAGAAATTCATCGCGTAAAATTGTCCGGTGTACCATACAACTCCTTGTCCGGCCGTGGCTCCAAATAGCGCGATCAGAACAAGCTTTAGGTTTGGCCATTTTCCGAAACTTTCTTTCAATGGATTTTTGGAAGTTTTGCCCTGAGCCTTCAGCTCTTTAAAGACGGGAGATTCCTCCATCTTTGTTCGAATATAATACGAGATGATCACAAGAAGAATTGATATTAAAAAAGGAATTCGCCATCCCCATTCACTGAATTGTTCTGCTGTCATCAGCGCTTTGCAGGCAAGGATCACAGCAAGTGAGATGAATAATCCTATAGTGGCTGTAGTTTGAATAAAGCTGGTGAAGTAACCTTTTTGTCCAGCCGGTGCATGCTCCGCTACATATATTGCAGCGCCTCCATATTCTCCTCCTAATGCAAGTCCCTGAAGTGCCCTAAGAACAAATACAATAATTGGAGCGAAGATCCCTATTGTGTCATAATTGGGTATAAGCCCGATTGCAAATGTAGAGCCTCCCATGATCAGGAGGGTTAAAAGAAAAGTGTATTTTCTTCCGACAATATCACCCAGTCTTCCAAAAACAATTGCACCAAATGGCCGGATGACAAATCCAACTCCGAAAGCGGCAAGCGTAGCAAGAAAGGCAGCTGTAGGATTTTCTTTTGGGAAGAACTGAGTGGCGATGATAGGTGCCAGACTTCCAAAAATATAGAAGTCATACCATTCGATCATGGTTCCAACAGAGGAAGCTGTAATTACTTTGCGAATTGAATTGCTGCTCATTCTATATTTTAGATAGTTTATTTAAGCTCAGATTTAGACAAGATTAATAGATCAGCTATTTCTTTTGTTCGTTTTTTTAATTTATATAAATTTAACCTTGATCTGCACGCGTTCATCATTTGGGTTGGACATTGAAGTTATTTGAATCTGATCCGATTCATTAAAATATTTGGCTATCCCTTTAATTATTCCAATAGCAAGACTTCCCATTTTTCTCTTAGAGTAGTAATCAATATAAAGTAATTGATCATTGACACGACTTACATTAAGGACAGGTGGGTTAGCTGAGCCTCCGCTTCTTACAGCACCATGCATTATTTTTTCTGTGTTCTCAAGCGTTTCGAAAGTTTTCCAGCCAGGATTTAAATATTGTTTATATAGATTGAACAGATCAGGGACCAGGTATTCGCCAAATTTTTCTTTCAGATCACTTTCAGAAAGTCCTATGTGTGTTGCTGCAGTACTAACTATTGAATCCATCTCATGGAGCGGATAGCTTTGATTCATTTCATAAACTCTTTCGGAAGTTCCGGCCATTCTGTTCAGCTCCAACCATGTTGTATCAGTGTATGTATTAACAACAAATTTTTTAAGCAGAATAAATATTGAGCCATGAACTAATAACGTTTCTTGTTCCATAATAATTATTATTGAAATTTGATCTCCTGTTTAATGAATTTTAACCCCTATAATGCACACATCATCAATTTGTTCGAGATTGCCTTTCCAACTTTCAAATGTATTATCAATGATCACTTTCTGTTCGGCTGTTTGTTTGTCACGCAGGCTTAAGATCAGATTCTTTAAGCTGGAGGCTTTGAATTTCTTGCCTTTTGGCCCGCCAAACTGATCCTGGTATCCGTCAGTAAAAATAAAGATCAGATCATTCTTTTTTAACTGCAGTGTATGAGAAGTATAAGGTTTGGGATCGTAAAATTTTCCTATTGGCTGTTTGTTCGCTTTGTATTCTGTTAATCCCTTTTCATTAATGATCCATAAAGGATTGTTGGCTCCTGCCCATACTAATTGTTTTGTTTCTGGATTATAACAGCAGAGGGAGATGTCCATTCCGTCTTTTACTTCATCATCTGATTTTTCAAATTCAGAAATAATGATCTCTCTCGTTTTATCAAGGATCTTTGCCGGATCAGTCAGATCGAATTCTCTTACACTTCTGTTGAGGGCGTTGTTGCAGATCACACTGACCATTGCTCCTGGTACCCCGTGCCCGGTACAATCCGCAGCAGCGAATATTACAAGATCGTTTTTTTTCTCAAGCCAGTAAAAGTCACCAGCCACAATATCCTTAGGTTTATATAATACAAATGAATCGGGTAGGTGAGTTCTGAATACGCTATCCGTAGGAAGGATCGCGGCTTGTATCCGTTTAGCATAGTTGATGGAATCGGTGATCTCCTTGTTTTTCAATTCCATTTTTTCCTTGTGATCAATGATGATGGTTTCATATTCACCGTTTGTCCTCATGAGGTAGAAACCCGCAATGAAAGTAAGAATCATGGCAAGCAGGAAGAAGACAACCGAAAAAAATGCCTGGTTGGTCTCAGTCAATTGGACCTGGGGTTGTATTACTCCAAAGAGATAATTCTGAATAAGATACAGAGAAACGGTTAAAAGAAAACACAGGACTTTTTCGATGGTTGTTTTGAATAAAATAACAATCAGCAAAACGACAGGAATAAGTGATACATAATTACCTGCACCTTTTCCCACAACCAGTCCCATACAGGTTACGAAAATAGTTCCCGTTAAATAAACATAATAACGTGCGAAACGAAAGAATCTGAAGTAGTGAAATACAAGTGTCAGCGTTAAAAGCACCATCATCAGCACCACAAGATGTACCAGCCCGGATCCGTTCAGATATACTTCTACCGGAATGTAAAAACACATGACACCCATCATCACGACCAGAATCCTGTTAAGCAGGATCACTTCGCGAAACTGCATTACATCTTCCTCATCACGTAACCCGATGCGTGAAATTTTATTCCAGAGTTCTGCTTTGTTCATGTGCGTAATAGTGCAACTAATATACATTATTCAAGGTATATAAAACAAAAAACGTCAGCTGGGGCTGACGTTTTTTATATCAATAGAAGCGAAGCTTCTTTATTCTCAGTGTTCTAAAAATAAGAACAAACTCTAGTAATTCTTAGTGCCTCTTAGTGTTCTCCGTGCCTTAGTGGTAAAACTCTGTGGTTCTCCGTCTCTCTGTGTCTCCGTGGTGAAAAAAATCCACTCAACAACTAAATCGCCCCAGCCCCCAGCATCAATACCGGATTCTCCAGGTTCTGTTTCAATGTCTGCAAGAATGCAGAACCAACAGCTCCATCCACTGCACGATGATCACATGATAAAGTAACTTTCATGATATTTCCCGGAACAATTTGTCCGTTCTTAACGATCGGAGTTTGTTTGATACCACCAACAGCAAGGATACATGCATCCGGTGGATTAATAATCGCAGTGAACTCATCTATGCCGAACATTCCGAGGTTTGAAATAGTGAATGTATTTCCTTCCCAATCGCTTGGCTGTAATTTTTTATCTTTTGCTTTAACAGCGAAATTGCGTACCTCTGTTCCGATCTGTGTTAATGTTTTACCATCAGCAAAACGAACCACAGGAACAAGCAGGCCTTCTTCAACAGCTACAGCAACACCAATATGAATATGATCATTGTAACGGATGCGGTCTCCCAGCCATGAAGAATTTACTTTCGGATGTTTTCTTAAGCTGCTTGCAACGGCTTTAATAACAAGATCGTTGAAAGAGATCTTGATTCCGGAAATGGTATTGATTGCCTCACGTGCTTTGATAGCCTCATCCATATTGATTTCCATTGTTAAATAGAAATGAGGAGCAGAGAATTTGCTTTCACCCAAACGTTTCGCGATCGTTTTGCGCATTTGTGATACAGTCTCTTCTCTGAAGCTTTCTTCGCCAACAAATCCCGGCATTGATCCGCCAGATTTGAAATTATCAATATCACGCTTAATGATCCTTCCGCCATCACCGCTGCCTTTCAACATGTTTACACTGATGCCTTTATCCTCAGCAAGTTTCTTTGCAAGAGGAGAGATCTTCATTCTTTCGTTAGAAGAAGAATTATCTTTTTTTACTTCTGTCTTTGCCGACTGCTTATTGCCAACTTCTTTTGCTTCTTCTTTAGTATCGGATTTTTTTTCTTCCGCATTTGAACTTCCGCCCTGCGATTTATTCTTCTCTGCTTCAATGATCGCCTTCACATCTTCTCCGCCTTTTCCAAGGATAGCCAATATTGAATCCACAGCAGCACCTTTTCCTTCTTCCACTCCAATATGTAATATCACTCCATCCTGGAACGATTCAAATTCCATTGTTGCTTTATCAGTTTGAATATCTGCTAAAAGCTCTCCCGACTTAACTTTATCACCTACTTTTTTATGCCATTTTGCAACGACACCTTCGGTCATTGTATCACTCAGCTTAGGCATCCGAACTATCTGTACGGTATCCGGAATCTTAACTTCAGGAGTAGGTTTCTTCTCCTCTGACTTTTGATCTTTATTACTTCCTTCCGATTTCGAACTTCCGCCTTCCGACTTAGTTACAACTTCTTCTTTCGCGGAAGCAGATTTATTTGCTTCACCGGCAAGTAATGCGGAAATATCTTCACCCTCTTTACCAAGTATTGCAAGAATAGAATCAACCGGTGCGCCTTTGCCTTCCTGAACACCAACATGTAATAAAACCCCATTCTGAAATGATTCAAATTCCATGGTTGCTTTATCTGTTTCGATATCAGCAAGCACTTCACCCGATTTAACTTTGTCGCCTACTTTTTTATGCCATTTCGCAACAACACCATCTGTCATGGTATCACTTAATTTGGGCATTCGTACTACTTCAATTGCCTTGAGATGTTTTTACAATTGCGGTCAAAATATTGACGATCTCTTCTATTTCTTTTAAGTGGGTCGAATATTATATTCTACTATTTGACTTTTATCAAGAAGGCGCAACCAGTATTTAGATTCTCTCGCCTCCTTAAGAGAAATACCCATTTTTGAGGTAAACTCTTTTTTTGATATTGCACCAACTGCTTCTTCAGCATTAGCACCAATGCTTGTTCCTGAGCGTAAGAGCTGTTTTGATAAAACGTATTCTTTTTGTTCTGTTAAGTGTTTATAAAGTTTAATTGTAGATAATGAAAAATCAAATGTTTTATTAATGATCAGATTTTCTTTTGGCATAAATGTCACTTCATTTATAATCTATAATTCATAATTTATAATTCTCTTTACTCAATTATGTATGGATAATCACTTTGTTCATAAACATCCTTGTACAATTCATCAATTGTAGGGTATGGTGATTCTTCACCAAACTGAACTGATTCTGCGACAATATCATCGACCTTTTTCTCAGCAGCTTCAATGTCAGCATCGCTCATCCATTTATTCTTTTTGATAGTTGCAAGAACTTTTTCGATAGGATCCTGTGCCTGGTATTCTTTTACTTCATCCTTTGTTCTGTAGGTCTGGGCATCACTCATAGAGTGGCCTTTGTAACGGTAAGTCTTCATTTCAAGAAGAGTAGGGCCATCGCCTTTTCTTGCTCTGGTAACTGCTTCTTCAATTGCTTCATGAACTGCTTCACACGTCATCCCGTCAACTGCTTTTGAAGGCATTTCGTAGCTCAAACCAACTTTCCATAATTCATGAACATTGGATGTTCTTTCTACAGAAGTCCCCATTGCGTAATTATTATTCTCGATAATGAATATCACAGGTAATTTCCAAAGCATCGCCATATTGAAAGCTTCGTGTAAAGCACCCTGACGAACCGCTCCGTCACCCATGTAACAAAGTGTAACCAGATCGTTTCCGTTGTATTTATCAGCGAAAGCCATACCTGCACCAAGCGGGATCTGTCCTCCAACAATTCCATGTCCTCCGAAGAAATTAAATTCTTTGGAAAAAATATGCATTGAGCCGCCTTTTCCTTTTGAGCAACCTGTGATCTTGGCCATCATTTCAGCCATCACATATTTTGGATGCATCCCTCTTCCGATCGGATGAGCATGATCGCGGTATGCTGTGATCATTCTGTCTTGCGGGCGTATCGCAGAAACAGCACCTGCCACCAGGGCTTCCTGTCCGATATAAAGGTGACAGAATCCTCGGATTTTCTGTTGAATATATAAATGTCCTGTCTTCTCTTCGAACTTGCGCATTAACAGCATCGACTCATACCACTTGATGTATGTTTCCTTGCTGAATTTTGTTTTTGATTTACTTTCTGCCACCGGCTCTGCTTTTTTTGATTTGCTTACTACTTTTTCCATTTGCTTGATTTGTGTAGAACTACAAATTTAACAATAATATCCTTAATTTCTACACTCAAAAACCTATAAACTCTAAATACTAAATTGTCAATTTTTACAAGGTAATTTACCTGGAGAATACTTTTCATCTGAATTGTATCCGAACTCCGAACTCCTTTCTCCCAACTACCCCTTTTTCAGCTCTTCTGCTTTAAACATGAAGGGAAGCAGATCACTGATGCTTTCTACCATTCTGATTATACCTTTTTCACCGGCAAGCAGGATCCTGATATTTGTTTTATGACGCATCTCATACTCTGCGATGGCTTGTCTGCAAGCTCCGCAAGGTGATAATGGTTCGTTGACTTCAAAAGCTTTTGATTTGCATGTTACCGCAATGGTATCAATTGCTGAGTCTGGGTAACGTGCACCGGCAGCGTAAATAGCGACACGTTCAGCACATAATCCGCTCGGGTAAGCCACATTTTCCTGATTATTTCCTGTAATTATTTCCCCGTTCTTTAATCGTAACGCGGCACCAACATAAAAATTTGAATATGGTGCATACGCTCTCTCGGCTGCAGATCTGGCTCTGTTCAGTAATTCCAGATCCGATTCTTTTAATTCACTATCAGTCGCAAATTCTGCGTAAGTGATCTTTAATTCTCTTTTTTTCATGCGATGGTATTTCCTTCAAAGATATTAAATAATTTGAGCGTTATAGCGCTTTGATTCTTATTTTCATTCTTTTTTTTATTCCGGCATTAAATGCACAAATTGTTATTAATGAAGTTTCAAGCGCTACTGTTTCTACGTTCTTAGATGAGGATGGTGATCAGGAAGACTGGATAGAATTTTACAATACTTCCACTACGGCTGTTAATATGAATGGGTATACCATTTCAAGGGAAGAGGAGGGTGATGTTAAAACCTGGAAATTCCCATCTATTATTATTAAACCCAATAATTATCTTACTCTCTTTTGTTCCAATAAAAACCGCAGTTCTTATTTCGATCATTGGGAAGTTCCTGTATATGCTGCAAATCCCTGGAAGTATTTTTTAGGAATATTTTCCGGTCCGTCTGCTAACTGGCGATCACTTACTTTTAATGATGCATCCTGGCAGACAGGTATTGGTGGAATAGGGTATGGTGATGCGGATGATTCAACAATTACTCCTGCAGCCTATTCTGTTTTCATGCGCAGGAATTTTTATATCGCGGATACCAGTATCATTCCAACCGCATTGCTCCTTCTTGATTACGATGATGGCTTTGTTGCTTATCTGAACGATGTTGAAATTGCGCGTTCTAACATAGGAGTTTATGGTGATCATCCTGTTTATAATGCTTCTGCCTATGATGAGCACGAAGCAACTGCTTATCAGAACGGAAGTTTTTCAGGTGCTTATTTTATCGAACCCGCAGTGATCGATTCTGCACTTAAACCGGGCAATAATGTTTTCAGTATTCAGGTGCATAATTTTACTGCAGGTATGAATGATCTCTCTGCAATTCCTTATTTTCTAATTGGAGTAAATGATACCACGATCACATATTTCCCTTTTCCTGCGGATGTAAATCTGCATTCAAATTTCGATCTTAAAAGCACCGGGCAGGTTCTTACGCTTAAAAATGCTTTCGGGAACATTGTTGATCAGAAATCAATTGGTGCAATGACAATAAATAATACGTATGGGAGAAGGCCTAACGGTGCTAATAACTGGTATTATTTTGAAACTCCAACTCCTGATACCACCAACAACACATCTGCATATTATACGAATTATGTCAGCATTCCTTTCTTTTCACTTCCTGCAGGATTTTATCCATCTGCACGCACAACTACACTTAGCACTATGTCCGGAATTGTTAGATATACAACCGATGGTAGCGATCCTACCCAGGCATCACCTATTTATACTTCACCTATATTAATAGATTCTACTATGGTTATCAGGGCAAGGGTTTATTCATCCAATCCTATGGAACTGCCGGGAGAAATTATAACTAATACTTATTTTATAAATGAAGAAATTACGCTTCCTGTGGTTTCGCTTACCAGTGATCCTTTTAACCTCTTTGATTATAACTATGGTATTTACGAACTGGGACCAAATGCAGGTACTGATATTCCTTTTCACGGAGCTAATTTCTGGCAGGGTTGGGAAAGGCCAGCTAACATTGAATATTTTGATGAAGAAGGACGACCGGCTTTCGAAACTCCATCTTCAATAGCTATCCAGGGAAACTATTCCAAGGCTTGGCCTCAAAGAGGTTTTGCTGTCAGAACGGATGAGAATTATAAAGGAAAAACAATCAAGTATCCTTTGTTTCCGGGCAAACCGGAAGTGACTGAATTTAAATCATTTAATATCCGTAATGCAGGATCGGATTGGAATACATGTCATATGCGTGATCGTTTCAATCAGAAGAATGCACAAAAAAGTACTCATCTTGATGTAATGGATGGACGACCGTGTGTCCTTTTTATCAATGGTAAATACTGGGGTGTTTATGAATTAAGAGAAAAACAGGATAAGCATTATATTGAAAGCAACAGCGATTCTCACCCTGATCATATTGATTTTCTGCAATTCAACGGGTCTATCATTGAAGGAAGTAATAAGGGTTTTCTCGAAATGGTTGATTTTATTGATTCTGCAGATATGAGCACAACAGTGAATTACAACAAGGCGAAGACCATGCTTGACATTGAAAATTTCGCTGACTATTTTATTACTGAAACTTATATTATTAATTACGACTGGCTGGGTTCATATACAAATAATATAAAATTCTGGCGTCCTAACAATCCGGTAGGTAAATGGAGATATGTTTTATGGGATACTGATCTTTCACTTGGTTTTTCATCATCATGGGATCCTGATACGGATTTTCTTAATACCGCAATTGATCCTCCTACTTCAAATCCGCATTCCAAAATGCTGAAAAGTATGCTTGATAATGTGGAGTTCAGAAATTATTTTGTGAACCGTTATGCAGATCTTATGAATACTATTTTCCAGCCTCAGGAAATGAAAAATAACGCATATGCTTTAAGAGATGAAATGTTGCCGGAGATGACCAGGCATTTTGGTAAGTGGGGAAACACTTCACCATCTCCATCCTGGATAGGCAGGGCTAATAATGTAGTGGAATGGAAAGAGGAAATTGATTACATGCTTTCATTTGGGAATCAGAGGATAGGTTATGCCAGAGAGCATATTAAAGAGCAATTTGACCTTGTGAAAGAAGTGGCCGTAACTCTGAATGTTTATCCTCCCGGAGCCGGTAAAATTATTATCAATACCATAACTCCGGGATCATTACCCTGGACAGGAGTTTATTTTGACGGAGTGCCGGTTATTGTAAATGCTGTAGGCAATAACGGGTATGAATTCAGTCACTGGACTGCCGGTAACCTCACGGAAAAAAACTACACAGAATCTATGAAACTTAATATTTCTTCAAACGATACTTTAAAGGCGTTTTTCAATGACCTGGAGAATAGTTTCACAGTTTACCCTAATCCGTTCAATAATATGCTTACTATTAATTATGAACTTGAAACCGATGCACAGGTTGGCATAAATTTATATACTGTGATTGGGCAGGAAATTGCGGAAATAGTTTCACCGGCTTCCTTTCAAAAAAAAGGAAATCATACTGTAAATTATGATGTAAATAACCTGAATCTGGCTCAAGGAATCTATTTCATTCAGTTTGAATCCAGGGAATCGGTTAAAACTGTTAAGCTGGTCAGATCTGATGGAAATTGAAATTGAACTGGCTTGGCAAATTTTCTTAATATTGTATTAACATTCAGTATTAATACGTTTATAAGCTGACTTAAAATAATATCTATGAAAAAAATTTTATTCATTCTGGCCATTACTTTAACAGTAGCCGTAACATCCTGCGAGAAAGGTCCCGGAGAAGGGGGCAAATCGAAAATAACCGGGAAAATATGGGTTGAGAATTATAATACGCTTAATCATATTTATGATACATATGAATTGAAAAGTGAATATCCCGGAGTAGACAGAGATGTGTATTTGATATTCGGAGACGATATTAGTTATGGAATGAAAGCAACAGCAGGTCCTGATGGAAGATTCGATTTCGATTACCTGCGTCCCGGTGATTATACTCTCTACACCGAATCAAAAGATACAAATCGTTTTTCTGTATCAGGAATCACATCAATGGTGGTTAAGATCAGCCTCGGTGACAAGAAAACAGCCGATGCAGGAACTATTCTTGTTTTTAAATAATCAAATTTTATTTATATGAACTTGTATAAAAAAATAATATTTATTTCTGCCGTCCTTGCAACAGTGATGTTGTTCTCTTCATGTGAAAAAGATGAAGGTGAGGGAGGAAAGGGAAGCATTCACGGCAGTGTATGGGAAAAAAGATACAATCCCACAGGGACTGTTATAAATGGTGAATACCCTGCAACTTACGAAGATGTTTTTATAGTGTATGGCGACAATGTTTCCTATGGTGATAAAATTGAGACCAACCATGAAGGAAAAT
The DNA here is from genome assembly GCA_021323165.1 of Bacteroidota bacterium. GTDB lineage: Bacteria > Bacteroidota > Bacteroidia > 2-12-FULL-35-15 > 2-12-FULL-35-15 > 2-12-FULL-35-15. Next base: position 15,920 of record JAJTCJ010000097.1, read on the forward strand.
ATGAATTCAAATATCTGCAGCCCGGCAACTATAAAATATATGTTTATTCAGGTGACCCTGACGGAGATTTTGAAGCATCAAAAACACCAGTTATTAAAGAAGTGAAAATAAGTAAAGAGGAGTCTGTTGATGCAGGAACACTTACTATTTACGAGTATCAGCAATAATTATGATAAATAAAAAAATAATTTCCGCTTTCGTTTTTTGTATATGTTTTTCTTGTTTCTCCTTAGCTCAAAGCAACAAAGAGATAAAAAAACATAAGATCAAATCTGCCACAGTTGTAGTTACCGAATTTGTTGACGGTAAGGAAAAAACACGAACCGATTCATATCATAAATTTGATAAGAATGCAAATGTTCTTGAAGAGGTAGAATACAATAAAGATGGAACTTTTAAGAAGAAGGAATCTCATAAATTCAATAAAAATGAAGATGAAACCGAACTTGTTATTTATGATGAAAAAGGAAATGTAAAGAAAAAGATAGTGACCGAATACAACATGGAAAATGATAAAACTCTTGAAACGGTTTATGACAATTCCGGTAAAATGGTAGAAAAAACCCAGCATGGTTATAATCTTAACGGAACTAAATCTTATGAACTTACAACCGATGATAAAGGAAAAGTGTTGAAGAAGTCAATTTATACTTACAATAAAAATAATTTAAAGATCGAAAAGAAGACAGTTGACGCCAATGGAAATGTTACTTCGATCAAAAAATACTCTTACGAATTTTAAATGGAAACAGTAAATAACATCCTTAACGACTTTGAGCCTATCACTTTAAAAGAGATGGACAATGTTAAGCTAATGGATCGTACTGACACAAAGTATGTTTTCAGGCTGGAGCATTTGCCGACTTTTCTTAATGAGATCAAGGATGATTACCGTGTTCTTGATGTAAATGGACATAGAATAAGCAGGTACGAATCTTTATATTTTGATACCAGGAATTTTGATCTTTATATGAGTCATCATCGCGGTAAGCCAACAAGATATAAGATCCGCTGCAGGAAATATGTTGAATCGGAACTTCATTTTTTTGAAGTTAAATTCAAGAATAATAAAGGACGTACAATAAAAGACAGAGTAAAACAAAAACTTATTGACGGTTCAATTAAGGATAAAGCCGAAGCTTTGTTGGTTGAAAAAACTCCTTTGTTCGCAGCTCATCTTGAAGCTAAGCTATGGGTGAATTATTCAAGGATAACACTTGTGAACCGAAATTCTCCGGAGCGCGTAACAATTGATATTAACCTGAATTTTAAGAATGAGGAGAGTGATGTAAATATCCAAAATCTTGTAATTGCTGAGGTGAAGCAGGATAAAGCATTGGCATCAACCTTTATCAGGCTTATGAAAAAATACCATATACGTGAAGGCTCAATGAGCAAATATTGTTTTGGAGTGATCAGCCTTTTTAATAAGATCAAGCATAATAATTTTAAACCTAAATTAATTTCTCTTAAAAAAACATTAAAGTATGATACTACTGCAGGCGCTTAATGAAAATACAGGATCTTTTATTGATCT
>JAJTCJ010000098.1 GCA_021323165.1 Bacteroidota bacterium
TGTGTAAATCTGTCCGCACCCATCACAATTTAATGTGTTCAGTCCTTTATTAATTTTACCTTTATAACAATGCAAACATTTACAAAAGCCGAGCGATTATGCAGCAAGGTGATCATGGATAAAGTGTTTGAAACGGGCAAGGTTATTGTGGTTCCTTCATTCAAACTGATTTGGCTGAAAGCGGATAAAAAGGAAGAACAGCCGGTGCAGATCGTTATAACGGTTCCAAAACGAAACTTTAAGAGAGCGGTTGACCGCAATAAGCTGAAAAGAAGGATAAGAGAAGTTTACCGGAAAAATAAAGAAGTACTTTATTCCTCCATCTCATCCGAATCGTATTATATGATGCTTATCTATACTGGAAGAAGTATAATTGAATACAAAGAGATAGAAGAAAAAATATTAAAGCTTTTGCAGCGTTTAGTACCAGAAATTGACCCAACATGCAATACTTTAAAACAATAACGCTGCCCCTGAATTATATGTTCATTGGCCTGATTAAATTATATCAATACAGCATTTCACCATTACTCGGACCGTCATGCAGATATACTCCGTCATGTTCTGCTTACGGAATTGAAGCATTTAAAAAATACGGAATTATTAAAGGGTTTTATTTGACAGTTAAGCGATTCGCATCCTGTCACCCATGGGGCGGACACGGGCATGATCCTTTACCATAAGATTAAAGATTTATATTATTAAAATTTCTGATCATGAAGACATTTATCAAAAAATTCAAACTGTTATTTATTACCGGCCTTATTGGTGGTTATGCAGTTCTTTCCTACAGCTTCGTTGACAATTACTTCGAAGTATCCAAGAATCTGGACATATTCGCAACACTTTTCCGTGAGCTGAATATTTATTACGTGGATGAAACCAACCCGGGAGATCTGATGAAAAAGGGCATTGATGATATGCTTGAGTCGCTTGATCCTTATACCAACTTTATTCCTGAATCAGAAATAGAAGATTACAGATATATGACCACAGGCCAGTATGGTGGAGTTGGTGCATTGATCCGACAGCAGGGTGATTACGTGGTCATATCTGAACCATATGAGGGATTTCCTGCTCAGAAAGCAGATCTGCGTGCTGGCGACAAGATCCTGAAAATAAATGATATCGATGCAAAAGGGAAAAAGACCGATGATATCAGCAAGATCCTGAAAGGTCAGCCCAGCACTTCAATTAAGATAGTTATTGAACGTGAAGGTGAAAAGAAACCTTTGGAAAAAGTCGTGAATAGAGAAGAGATCAAAATCAACAGTGTGTCTTATTCCGGAATGGTTAGTCCCACTGTTGGTTATATCAAGCTTACCGGATTTACAGAAAATGCCGCAGGTGAGGTTAAAGAAGCATTATTGAAACTTAAAAAGAATCCCGAGTTGAAATCAATTGTGTTTGACTTGAGAGGAAATCCGGGAGGATTATTAAAAGAAGCAATTGATATTGTAAATATTTTTGAAGAAAAAGGAACTGAAATAGTAAGTACAAAAGGAAAAGTGAAAGATTGGGATAAGATGCACAAAGCGTTAAACACTCCTGTTGATCTTACTATTCCTATCACGGTTTTGGTTGACCGGGGATCTGCATCTGCTGCTGAGATCGTTTCCGGTGCTTTGCAGGATCTCGACAGAGGTGTTGTGATAGGCCAGCGCTCATATGGAAAAGGATTGGTACAGCAAACAAGACCACTAAGCTATAATGCACAGCTGAAAGTTACAGTTGCAAAATATTACATACCTAGCGGAAGATGTATACAGGCACTTGATTATTCTCATCGCGGTGAGGATGGAAGTGTTGATAAAGTGCCGGATTCGTTGATATCGGCATTCAAAACTAAAAATGGCCGTATTGTTTATGATGGAGGCGGTGTTACCCCTGATGTTGTTCTTGAGCCTCACAAGTACAGCAACATACTCAGCAGTCTTGTTTCTAAAAATCTGATCTTTGATTTCGCTACAAAATACAGGAATCTTCATGCTTCTATTCCTCCGGCAAAAGAATTCTCTTTAACGGATGCCGAATTTGATGAGTTTGTTGTTTTCCTGACCGGGAAAGAATATGATTATACCACTAAAACAGAAAAAAGCCTGGAAGACCTGAAAGTTAATGCTAAATCAGAAAAAGCCCTGGATGATATCAATGCTGATCTTGAAGCCCTAAAACTAAAGATCATGCATAATAAGAAGGATGATCTTGTGAAATACAAACATGAGATCAAGCAATTCCTTGAAGAGGAAATAGCATCGCGTTATTACTTTCAGAATGGAAGACTTGAAGCTTCTATGAAGGATGATCCTGAGTTAAAAGAAGCGATTGCATTACTCGCTGATAACGACAAATATGCAAAGATACTAACTACTATCGGTAAAGCAGAGAAGCCATTCTATGATGCAAAACGACAAGAGGAGCTGAATAAGAAAGGAACTTCCGAAGGACACAATTAAATAAAGCAAAAGGCATCCAATAAAAAGGTTGCCTTTTGCTTTTTGTAGCAATTTATTTCCAACATTTGTGGTATTGCTTGTTGAGAAAAAACATGAGATCACTGCTGCCTTCAAAGTACCATTCATATATTTATATCTTCTCACTGATTCTGCTGGTGACGGGTCTTCCCTTATCCAAATTTCTTATCAGCCTTTCCCAGATCATTCTTATCTCAAATTGGATCCTTGAAGGAAATCTTAAGGGAAAATCCATTTCATTTTTTAAAAATAAACCTGCACTGGTCATGAGTTCGATCTTGCTACTGCATTTTATCGGACTTCTTTATACATCCGATTTTAATTATGCTTTCAAAGACATACGGATAAAGATGCCTTTATTGGTCTTACCTCTTGTTATTTCCACTACTCCACCACTTGAGTTAAGGAAAAAACATCTTGTTCTAAAGTTTCTTGTTGCGTCTGTATTCTTAAGCTCGGTTATAAGCTCACTTGTGTTAACTGACATCATTCATCGCGAGATCACAGATGTACGCTACGCTTCTATTTTTATTTCTCATGTAAGAATGGCACTATTGGTTTGTGTATCGGTTTTTATATGTGTTTGGTTTTTCAGACATCCTGCTGAACGAAAATGGCGTTTTTTGTATCTGGCCCTTATTGTTTGGTTCTTCATATTCATAATCCTTATCGAATCTATCACCGGATTGTCAGTGTTGATTATTGTTTTTATTGTATTCTGTCTTAAAGAAGCTTTAAAAACGGAAAGAATAGGATTACGGATCTTTAAAGTATCAGCTGTTATCCTGATTATCGCTGGAATGAGCTTTTTTATTTACTCAACATACAAACGATACTCCAAAATTGATAAGGTTGATATTACTAAACTTGAAAAATTTACCGCCAAAGGAAATCCTTATCAGCATGAAAGCCTAATTAATGCTCCCACTGAGAATGGACATTATGTTTGGATCTATTATAGCGAAAAAGAATTAAAGGAAGAATGGAGTAAGAGAAGCAAGCTTGATTACAATTGGAAAGACCTGAGAGGAAATGTTCTCCGCTATACCTTGATAAGGTATATGACTTCCAGGAATTTGAGGAAAGATGCGGAAGGTTTTAGTCATCTTACAGATGATGAAATAAGAAACATAGAAAAAGGTATTGCTAATGTTGATTATATGTCGAGTTTGAAAGGGCGTATATCAGAAATAATATGGGAGATCATGCTTTATAATAATACCGGTGATGCAAACGGCCATTCGATCACACAACGATTCGAATACTGGAAAGCTGCCAGCGGAATTATTTCAGGACATCCTGTTTTTGGAGTGGGTACCGGTGACATTCAGAAGGCTTTTGATCAGCAATATGAAACAAGTAAAACCAATCTAAAAAAGGAATGGCGATTGCGTTCACACAATCAATATTTATCCATCACTGTGGCATTTGGTTTTTTGGGGCTTATCTGGTTTTTATGCGCACTTATTTATCCCGCATTAAAACTCAACGGATATTCTGAATTTCTATACCTGACCTTTTTTATAGTTGCTGTTGTGTCCTTCATTACAGAAGACACATTGGAAACTCAGGTGGGTGTGACTTTCTTTGCCTTTCTGAATACCTTTTTGTTATTCAATAAATCGGAAAAGGAATAGCTTTTCCTCTCTGAAATAATTACCTAAATTTGTTTTTCTAAACGCAACCATGATAGTTAACGCAGAAGTAAAGGCAGTCAGAAAAAGTAAATTAACCGAACCGAAATTTTCGATATTGATCCCAAGTTGGAATAATCTCGATTACCTGCGTTTATGTGTTGACAGTATTAGAAAAAATTCTTCATATCAGCATCAGATAATTATTCATGTTAACGAAGGTATTGATGGCAGTATGGATTGGGTTGCCGCCCAGGATGATATTGACTATTCCTACAGCAAAAAGAATATTGGGATTTGTTACGCTTTAAATAATTGCAGGCAGTTAGTTGTCACAGATTATGTGATGTATATGAATGATGATATGTATGTTTTGCCTGGATGGGATAAAGCGCTTTTTGAAGAGATAAAAAGTATTGGTCATAAATATTTTTTTATTTCAGCAACATGCATTGAACCTAATTCGCAGAACAATTGCATGATCTCAAAAGATTACGGAACTGATATAGAAACATTTAAAGAAGAACAACTGCTTAAGGAATTTTCTCAGCTTTCCATGCACGACTGGCAGGGTTCAACCTGGCCGCCCAATATTGTTCATCGTGATGTTTGGGATCTTGTTGGCGGATACAGTGTTGAATTCTCTCCGGGAATGTATTCCGATCCTGATTTCTCGATGAAGCTATGGAACATCGGTATTAGGTATTTCAAAGGTGTTAGTACAAGCAGGGTTTATCACTTCGGCTCAAAATCGGTAAGCAGGATAAAAAAGAATCCTGGATATTACCGGTTTATTTCTAAATGGGGAATTACAACAAGTACACTCACCACGCATTACATTAAAACAGGAATGAAATTTCAGGGAATTCTTCCCGAGGTTTCACTGTCGTTTTCCGTGAAAGCCAAAAACTTTTTCAAAAAAACAAGAGCGCTTCTTTCAGGTAATTAAGAAACTTTATTTTTATCATTAAGCATCCTCAGCTTTGCATATTTGCGGTATGTACTAGAAGCCATGATCTTGCAAACGGTGTAACCGGCATTGCCATCCAGGAATCCCAGTTTCAAAACAAAAGTATTAAAGAATTTTACCAACGGACTCAGATAAAGTTTGATGGCTGAAGCATTTTTCCCTTTTGCATAAAGACTTTCGGCAGACAGACTTGAAAATTTATCACTTTGCCTGTAATGCTCTTCAATGGTATAATAGCTGTAGTGAAGACAATCACCTTTTAATTGCTGAGGTTCACCTTCATTAATTACAAGCTTTTCATGGATGGTTCCTTCCCACTGAGCGGTTCGTCTGTCAAATATCCGGATCTTCGTATCAGGATACCATCCGCAATGTTTTATCCATTCACCGCAGTAATTCGTTAAGCGATTGAACTTATAGACTTTTTGAACATCCTGTTTTTTGATCTCAAGAATTGATTTTTTTAATTCATCTGACAGCGCTTCATCTGCATCAAGGGATAAGATCCAATCAAATTTGGCTTGTGCATTTGCAAAGTTTTTAGTGGCTGAATAACCTTCCCATTTACGCTGAATAAAATTCACTTTATACTGTTCGCAGATAGCTTGTGTTTTATCTCTTGAGAAAGAATCGACAACCACAACATCATCCGCAACCTCACGAATAGATTCAAGGCATCTTGCGATGTTTTTTTCTTCATTGAAAGTAATAATAACAACAGAAAGCTGTGGCATTTCGGGTAAAAGGGAATTGTTTCTCCTGCAAAAGTACTAAAATTATCTTGCTATATTTGTGTAGTATGTCATCAGCTAGAAACCTCATAGATCAGTTAGCACAAGGAAATAAGAAAGCGCTTGCGCGTTGTATTACTATTGTGGAAAATGAACTGGAAGGTTATGATGAGATTCTTACCTCATTAAAGATCAATTCCTCTGTTCCGGTTGTTGGTGTAACCGGCCCTCCTGGTGCCGGTAAAAGCACGCTTATAAACGCAGTTATTAAAAGGCTTACTGATGAAGGGAAAACCGTTGGAGTAATTGCTATCGATCCTACATCTCCATTTAATTTTGGTTCTCTTTTAGGTGACCGCTTAAGAATGGCTGAACACTTTAACAATGAAAATGTTTTTATCCGTTCTTTAGCAACCCGCGGATCATTGGGAGGATTATCGGCCAAGACGATTGAGATCCTTGATGTGATGCGTGCATTCGCATTTGATTATATAATTGTGGAAACAGTTGGAGTTGGACAGAGTGAGATAGAAGTGGTCGGACTTGCAGATACAACAGTTTTAGTTCTTGTTCCTGAATCGGGAGATGATGTACAGGCAATAAAATCAGGCATCATGGAGATCGCTGATATATTTGTTGTAAATAAAAGCGACAGGGATGGGGCAAATACATTCATAAAGAACATTGTTCAGCTGGTGCATTCAAAGCCTTTGAATGATTGGAATATTCCGGTTATAAAGGCTGTTGCTACCAAATACGAAGGTGTTGAAGAGTTGATACAAGAAATTAATAAACATCAGCAAACAGGGATAAATACAAAACGTTCTTATCTGCTCGCAGAAAAGGCTTATCGTTTAATTCAGAATAATCGGATGAAAAATGTTTTGAAACCGGAGTTAAAAAAGGATCTTGAGGCCGAGATGAAAAAAGAGAATTTTAACTTGTACAAGTTTGTAAAAGAAAGAAAATAAAATTATTAGAATTACTCCTGAAAATAAACTCTCTTAACCCTTCTTGAAACATTTGTAAGCACTTCGTAAGGAATTGTTCCGATATCTTTTGCTACATCTGCTATTGGATAAGCTTCTCCAAAAACGATCACTTCATCATTTTCATTGGCATTGATATCTGTAATATCTATCATACACATATCCATGCAAACATTGCCTATAATAGGAGCAGGTTTACCTTTGATGAACATTTTGCCTTTTCCGTTACTAAGCTTTCTGCTGAGTCCGTCTGCATATCCTATCGGAACAGTAGCGATCTTAATATCGCGGGGAGCAACGCCTTTTCTGCTGTAACCGATTGTTTCATTAGCTGGAATATTCTTTATCTGGGAAATACTTGTTTTTAATGTGCTTACATTTTGAAGATGCGCTTGCTCTGAAGCATTAACACCAATTCCATACAATCCAATTCCTAAGCGAACCATATCAAACTGTGCATCAGGAAAACGTGAGATCCCGGCAGAATTTAAAATATGTTTAAGAACAGGATATTCGAGATGCGACTGAATATAATCGCTCATTTCAGTGAACTTCCGAATCTGCTGCCAGGTAAACTCATCGTGTTCAGCTTCATCTGTCGCAACAAGATGAGAAAAGATGGATTGGATCTTAAGCTGTTTGTTATTTTTGATTCTTACAATAAGCTCATTTACATCCTCCTGTTCAAAACCAAGGCGGTGCATTCCTGTGTCAAGTTTTATATGGATCGCGATCTGCTTGTTAAGGTTTCGTTCGCTGCGTTTCAGTGTTTCTTCGAACATATTAAGCACGCGGAAGCTGTAGATCTCCGGCTCAAGATGATATTGTATCATCGAATCATAACTTTGTTCTTCAGGATTCATCACCATGATAGGCAATGTAATTCCTGCTTTTCGTAGTTCAATTCCTTCATCTGCATAAGCAACAGCGAGATAGTCAACACGGTGAAACTGAAGAATATTCGCGATCTCAAAGCTTCCGCTTCCATAGGAAAATGCTTTCACCATAGCCATTATCTTGGTGTCGTTTTTTATTCGTGAGCGGAAATAGTTCAGATTATTCACGATCGCATTCAGATTTATTTCCAGAACAGTTTCATGAGCTTTTTGTTGGATCACTTTACTGATAGCTTCAAAACCAAAAGCACGTGCGCCTTTCAGAAGAATTGTTTCGTCTTTGAAAAAAGAATTATTATAGTTCTGTAAAAAATCAGCAGTGGTGTTATAGAATATCTTATCAGTTTTAAAAAGATCAGCTTGTCTTGTAATGGCTTCTCCAATTCCTATCAATCGCGTGATTCCTTTTTTATGAATAAGTTCGGCCACTTCCTTATAAAGACTTTCTTCATTCTTTCCGCTTTGCAGAATATCAGAAAGTATAAGAGTCCGTTTTGGATGCTGCTTCTGTTGGTTAAGAAAGTCAAGTGCAATTCCTAAAGAGCCAAGATCTGAATTGTAACTATCATTGATGATAGAACAGTTGTTGATTCCTTCTTTTAATTCCAGTCTCATTGCAACCGGACTTAGGAATTTCATTCGGTCTGAGATCACATTATTATCGTATCCAAGATAAAGCATCATTGCCCAACAATGAATTGCATTTTCTATACTTGCTTCATCTGTGAATGGAATGTGGATATTGATAAAATTATTTTTGAAGACAGCCTGTATCTCAGTATCGGCAGTTGCTTTGGTAATTCTTCCAACCAGAAGATCTGCTCTTGATCTGCGTGACCAGGTGAACATTTTAAGTTCAGGAAAAAATTTTGGATTATTTACTTCATCAAGGATCATGAGATAATCCTTGCAGAAAACCAGTGCTTCGGCATGACCGAATAACCTTAGTTTTTCAGTTACTTTCTGTTTTTGGTTCTCAAAATTCTCATCGTGAGCCTGCCCGATATTTGTGATCAATCCTATTGTTGGCTGGATGATTTGCTGCAGTAGAATCATTTCATTTGGCTTTGAAATACCAGCTTCAAAGATGGCGAGGTCGTGCTCTTCATTCATCTGCCATACAGATAAAGGAACACCAACCTGTGAGTTAAAGCTTTTCGGGCTTCTGACTATGTTCTTATCTTCTCTCATTAGCTGAAACAACCATTCTTTCACTATTGTTTTTCCGTTACTTCCGGTTACACCAATGACAGGAATGTCGAAGCGGCTGCGATGATGAGCGCATAAGATCTGCAAAGCAAACAAAGTATCTTTTGTAACGATGAATGCTGCATTTTTATAAAGAGAAAGATCAGAAGGCAATGTTGAAACTACGAAAGAGCGGACTCCTTTTTCATAAAGATCTGCAATAAAAATATGACCGTCATTTCGCTCGCCTTTGATCGCAAAGAACAGGGAGCTTTCTGCAGTAATTATTTTTCTGCTGTCGATAAGCAAATTTTTAATTACAATATTATTGGAGTTGTTACCGGCTAATGTGCCTTGTATGATCTGATTTATATTCGCAATTGAGTAGTTCATAGATCGTGATAAGGCAATTATTTAGTAGTGACTGCTCTGGCTTCTGTGAAGCAATCCCTGCACAAAGGCTCGTAATTATTGGTTTCACCAAGCAGGACCAGTGAAGATTCATCTGTGATCCTGTGTGAATGATTAGCAAGGTTACCGCAACGCATGCAGATTGCGTGCACTTTCGTTACATATTCTGCAACAGCAAGCAATCCGGGGATAGGACCAAATGGTTTTCCAAGATAATCCATGTCGAGGCCTGCAACTATAACTCTTATACCGGATTCAGCAAGCTGATTACAAACGGGAATTAGGCCTTCGTCAAAGAACTGAGCTTCATCAATTCCAACAACATCGCAGTCTGCGGCAAGTAACAATATATTAGATGAAGAAGGAACAGGAGTAGAGTGAATGGAAGTGCCGATATGAGAAACAACCTTTATTTCATCATAACGGGTGTCAATCGCAGGTTTAAAGATCTCGACCTTCTGCTTCGCGAACTGTGCACGCTTCATTCTGCGGATCAGCTCTTCTGTCTTGCCCGAGAACATAGAACCGCAGATAACTTCAATGCAGCCTTTACGTTTATGCGGGTTGATCGTGTTTTCGAGAAACATTTTTTAAAACCGGAAAAATTAATGTATTTTTAGTGCTAAT
>JAJTCJ010000099.1 GCA_021323165.1 Bacteroidota bacterium
AGGAGCAGCTAATTATTTAGGTGAAATGGGTGGTAAGGAAAAAACTCGCAGAAACTTTATAAGTGATATGAAGCTGTCCAAAACCCAAATGACAGCAGGGGCATTTGCTCGCTATAAATTCACCCCTTTGATTTCAGCTAAACTTGCTGCCAATTGGGTTAGAATTGAAGGAGAGGATAATAAATCGACCAATAGAGGACGTAAAGGACGTAATCTTTCTTTTCAAAATAATATTTTTGAACTTGAATTAACCGGGCAGGTATTCTTTTATGAAATACCTGATCTTGGACACACTTATAGATATCGTAACGATTTTAAAATGTATGCTTTTGCAGGTGTGGCAGCGTTTTATCATAGTCCGAGAGCTAATTATAATGGAGAATGGGTAGATCTTCAACCATTGCAAACTGAAGGAGTTAATTATAACAAACTAAATGTTGCTATACCTTTAGGAATTGGATTGTTCTTTACAATTGATAAAAAACACAGAATTGGTTGGGAATTTAACTGGAGAACAACCTTTACTGATTACCTTGATGACGTCAGTACAGTTTATGCAGACCCTGCAGATCTCAGCAGCCCTGAAGCAATTGCGCTTGCTAACAGAAGAGGTGAGCTTGGTGATAACGCGGATGTTCCTGTTGCTTCAAACTATGAACCAGGAAAAAAACGTGGTGATCCTTCACACAAGGATTCTTATTTATCAACTTCACTATATTACAGTTACGTACTTCGCGGAAGAAGCAGTTTTTACCGCTCTAAATACGGAAGTATCTTCAAACATAAAAAATATAAGAAACGTAAGATTCGTGCTAAATTCTAACCCGAGCCCCTTCATAAAAGAAGGGGCTTTTTTATTGATTTTATTATGAAAAAGATCGGACTGATCGGAGGAATAAGCTGGGTTTCAACTTCAGATTATTATTCTTTCATTAATCAAGGCATAAATGCGAAACTAGGAGGTTTAAATTTTGCAGAATGTATTATTCACTCTTTCAATTATGCAGATATTAAGAAGAACAATGATGCTGGTGACTGGGACAAAACACTTGACATGCTCACGAATGCTTCACTAGGTCTTAAATCCTGCGGTGCAGAAGCAATTGTTCTCTGTGCTAATACAATGCATATGATTGTCGATAAGCTTGAGCAGAGGATACAAATCCCTGTTATCAATATAGCTTCTGTTACTGCAAAAGAAATCAGGTCTCAAAAAATAGAAAAGGTAGGATTACTAGGTACAAAATTCACAATGGAAATGGATTTTTTCAAATCCAAATTAAATGATCTTAATATCGTTTCTGTTATCCCTGAAGAAGAAGACAGAACTTTTATACACTATACGATATTTGAAGAACTTGGGAGAGGATTAGTATTGGAAGAAACAAAAAAACGTTACGTATCCATTATTAATAAATTGATCAAAGAAGGTGCGCAGGGAATTATATTAGGATGTACTGAAATACCATTGCTTATTAAACAAGAAGATATTAATGTTCCTGTTTTTGATACAACTCTCATCCATTCGAATGCAGCAGTGGAGTTTATGCTGAATGGAAAGAGTTAGTTATTGCTTAAAATAATTGATTAGCGGTTGTTAGAAGAACTGACCTAACTTAGAGAGAGGTTTTCTAATGAACGTAAAGAATCCCGGTTTCAAACCATTCAGCAGCCAGGCCTTTTTATCCTCACGGTTGGCTTTTATCCTGTTTAGTAAAGTGACATTGCTTTTCCCTCCAACCCGCATCTTAACCAATACTTCCGGTAAGTAAACAGTTGAGCATTTATGTTTATGCAGAAGTCTGAGCATTAATTCATAATCCGCGGCCGAACGTAAAGAAGTATTATATGTTCCGTACATATCATAGCATTTCTTTTGAACAAAGAATGATGGATGAGGAGGCATCCATCCCTTATAAAATAAACCATCCCAATATTCTCCGGATTTCCAATGCCGGGTAATCTTAGTCGTCTCAGTTCTGTTAACATAGTGAAGATCACCATAAAGTGTATCTGCTCCGGTCTTTCTAAATGCATCAACCACCTTTGATATAACATGATTATCAGAATAGAAATCATCGGCATGAAGTATACCGATGATGTTACCGGAGGCTAAACTTATTCCTTTATTGATGGCAAAATAAATACCATTATCTTTTTCGGAGATAACTTTGGAAATAGAATCTTTATATTTTCCAACGATTGATAGTGTATTGTCAGTCGAACTTCCATCAATAATTATGTATTCAATATTTTTATAGTCTTGGGAAACTACAGACCGAATAGTAGTTTCAATGGTTGAAGCACTATTAAAACAAACTGTTATGATCGAAACTTTCATTTTGTTAATACCCTTTCCCTCGATTGTACTGCCGGATTACCCTGATAAATTTGAAACGCCTGAAGATCTGATACTGCAACAGATCCTACAGCCAAAACCGAATGCGAATGACATTTTACTCCAGGACATACAATTGCTTTTGCACCGATCCATACTCCTTCTTCAAGTTGTATCTCACCTATCATGAGATCAAATGATTCTTTCTTATAATTATGATTTCCGCAAAGCAGAAATGCTCCCTGCGAAATACACACATGATCACCTATTGTTACATTAGCGAGATTGTCGATCCACACAGATTCCCCTATCCAAACATTTTCTCCTATTATAAGTCTCCATGGATATTTAATATTTACATGTGGCTTGATTGTAACATTTTTTCCAATCTTTGCTCCGAAGCAGCGAAGTAAAAATATCTTAAAGCCGTTAACAGGAAATGATGAATTCAAAAAAGCAGCGTTAACAAGATACCATACTATTCTTTTCAGAGACCCAGCGCCCGGTTTATACCAGGAATTATTAAATTTTGAAAGATCCGTTTCAATCATATGGCAAATTTATCTAAGCTACGCGAATAAATGCTTGTTTTGCTCAAGTATTTCATTGTTCTCACAATATTTTTTCCCGAGATCAAAAGCAGCTTCTGAGAGTTTATTATAATCCGATTGTCCCATTCTTGCACACTTATCAATTGTATCCGCAAACCGCGAAGATGACCTGAGACTAAGGTCCCATCCCGCACTTTTATTTGCAAGATCTTTCCATGGCGTCTGATCACTAATTATTACAGGACATCCGGCAGATAAGGACTGAAGAATAATATGACCAAAATTTTCACCGGCTGTAGGCATGAACATCAGGTGATATTGTTCTAATATCCTTGAAACTTTTGAACTTTCAATACTTCCTTTATAATTCGCTTTTACATTCCGAGGTAATTCATCCAGGATCAACTTACACTCTGCCCAATATTCCTGATTGTAAACTGGCCCGTAAAAATCAAACTCAACATTTTCTTTAACCTGAGTCAGAACTTTAAGTGCATATAAAAGATTCTTCTCCGGAGCTATTCGAGCCACATTAACAAGTTTTAAAATCCCTGTTCTCTTTTCTCGAACAGGTAGCTGAGATATTGTTTGTTTTTGAAATAGATTTGCGGCAATCTTCACCGGAATATTTCCAAGTATGTTTTGAATATCTTTTTTTTCCGTTTCATTTGTGGCGTGGAAAGTCACATTATCAAACAACTTAATAATTCTTGCAGAACGTATAAAGAATTTCTTCTTTGTTTTTTTTACACCCAATGCGCTTTCAGCAAACATTCCACGTGCAGCAATGATAACCGGTTTTGACTTTTTTTTCCGCATATAAAAAAGCGGGATCAGTGTAAAGTAAACCGAGAAGATCCCGTTCAGGTAAAGGAAATCAAACTCGGTTGTCCGGATTATCTTACGGATATTTGAACGAGTGAGTGCTCCTTCAGAAAAATAAAATACTTTAGTTCCATCCTCACGAATATTCCACTCATCACTCTTTATATTCTCATAAGGGATTGTTTCACAGTAATCAGTGTTTCTTGTAACGATAGAAAAATCGAACTCATCTTTTAAATGAGCAACTAGATTAGCAACTGATTGTATTGGACCTCCGGCCTTAAACCCCGGAAGATACCAGTCGATGAAAATAAGAATACGTTTTTTTGCCATTCTTATTTAATTATGCAGTTATAGCATTTTCCTGAAGCCAATTCTCCAATACAACAAGATACCAGATCCGCGACCAGGTAATTCGCGGATCATCAGCAAGAAATCTTTTCCAGAGTTCTAGTGTACTTTTTTCATTGAACATCTTTCGTTTAGAAAGAGCGATCATCTTCTCTTCACAAAATGTTTTTAATTCATTCTTCATCCATTTTTTCCAGGGAAATGTAAAACCCATCTTAGGCCTGTTTACAATTTCAGCCGGCAGGAGATCACCAAGCGAATCAACAAGGAGCTTCTTAGGGGATGAAGTTTCTTTATATTTATCAGGAAGACCTAACACGTATTCAACAAGAGTATAATCAATAAAAGGGACACGTACTTCCAGCGCATGTGCCATACTCATCTGATCGGTATCTCTTAAAAGTACATTCTGCATATAAGTGGAGATCTCTGCAATTGATACCGCTGTGATCCGATTTTTTGAATTGCTGATACCGGTTTCATCTAGTATCTTTTGTACCTTATTGGCTGCTAGTTCTTTCTCATTCAGGATCTTACCTATCTGTTCATCCATCATAACCTGACGAGATAAAGTGTAAAAAGAATTATAATCAATATTTTTGCTCTTTAATAAGGCAGCAATCTTTTCCGAAGACACACCTGGTTTAACATTATATAAGATGTCTCCCCCCAGAGATCGCGCAACACGCGGGAACATGTTGAGCCAGACTTTACTATTGAATTCACGTGCCCGTTTGAACACATCATAACCTGCAAACAGCTCATCACCTCCCAAACCGGAAAGTGCCATTGTAATACCGGCATTCCTCGTAGCTCTCGAAACAACATATGTATTGGGACCATCACCACTAGGATGATCCATTGCTTTTAAAGCAACCGGTAATTCTTTTAAAAAATCTTCCGGACTTAACCTGATCTCGTGGTGATCAGTATTAAACTTCCTTGCTATCATTTGAGCATATTTCGCTTCTGAGAATTCAGATTCATCAAAAGTCACACAGAAGGTTTTTATCTTTTCCGATGAAACTTTGCTCATCAAACCAACAATGGCACTTGAATCAATCCCACCTGATAGAAAAGCTCCAAAAGGAACATCAGCTATAAGTCTTCGCTCAACAGAAGCTGTCAGCAAGGAGTTAACGTCTTTGCACACCTGATCATAGCTTTTACCTGCAGAAGCCTGAGAAATGTTATCAGTAAGGCTCCAGTATTTTTTTATACGGACATCATTATCAACAATTTTTATATAATGTCCGGGCATTAACATTTTAATACCTTTAATAATTGTATCGGGAGCATGTACAGTCTGGTATCTCAGATAATCCTGTAAACTCTCAGCATCGATATTACGGGGTATGATACCACTTGCAAGCAAAGATCTGATCTCTGAAGAAAAACCTAATATTCCTTTTGTATAAAAATAATATAATGGCTTTATTCCCAATCGATCCCTTGCAATGAACAATTCTTTTGCCTGAGTATCCCATATTGCAAAAGCAAACATACCATTGAACCTGCTAAGGCATTCAGCACCCCATCTTGCATAAGCAGCAAGAATGACTTCTGTATCCGTTTGAGTCTGAAAAATATAAGCTTGCTGGGACGACCCTGAAACAACCCGCTGCAATTCAAATTTTAATTCCTTGAAGTTATATAGTTCACCATTGTAAACGATCTTGTATCTTTTATCATATGATTCCATTGGCTGATGGCCTGCATCAGAAAGATCAATTATCGAGAGGCGTCTGTGACCAAGGGCAATCCCCTCTTCAGCAAATACACCTTCATCATCAGGTCCCCGATGTTTCATGCACATATTCATTGAATGAAGCATCTGCTTCGACTCACCTATATTCTTAATTCCGTAAATTCCGTTAATTCCGCACATATTAAATTACATCAAACCTATACAAATTTATTTTTTCAATATTTTTCCATACACTATCCATACAGTATTCATGATTAATCTATGGTTAATTTATACCTTATTCTCCTCCGGTCAAAAGAAGTCAATTTACATTAAAGAATTCCAGAACATACTCACAAATATACTCAAGCTCTTTTTCTGTAAGAGCATAAAATAAAGGAAGCCTTACAAGACAATCGCTATATTTTTTGGCCATAGGAAAAGGGACTTTAGATCTACCTTTAAAATAAATACTTTCCGGAAGGGACTGATAATGGAAAACTGCCTGGATCCCATGATTTTTTAAAAAAGCGATGAGCTTATCACGTTGTTCATTGTTTATGCAAACAAGATAAAAAATGTGACCATTACCTTTTGCATACTGAGGTATTTGAGGAATACCGATATTAATATCTTCCAGTTTTTTTAAATTCGTGTAATACGTTTTCCACAATGACCTTCTTTTGTTCTGAACCTTTTCAATATCCTGGAGCTGCGGCCATAAGAATGAAGTGGTAATAGATGAAGGAATGGCTGAAAAACCCAGATCCGTCCATTCATATTTATTTACTTCCCCTTTTGTAAAAGCTGTTCGATTGGTTCCTTTATTCCGGATGATCTCGGCCCGGGGAATCAATGTTCTGTCATTTACCACCATAAATCCGCCTTCACCGCAATGAATATTTTTTGTTTCATGAAATGAAAAACAGCTGATATGGCCTGTAGATCCAACCGGTCGGTCTTTATAATAAGAATCAATGCATTGAGCTGCATCTTCAATTACGAAAAGATTATGTCTGGATGCAATTTCCATAATCTTATCCATGTCAGCAGAAATACCTGCATAATGAACTACAATTATTGCCTTTGTTCTATCGGTTATTAAAGCTTCGATTTTATCAGGATCCATTCCGGGATCATTGTCTTTGCTGTCAGCGAAAACAATATTGGCATCACGGAGAGCAAAAGCATTAGCAGTGGAAACATATGTAAATGCTGGCATTATCACCTGATCACCCGAACTGATATCAATTAGAAGCGCTGCCATTTCCAATGCCATTGTACAGGAATTAGATAGGTACACCTTTGGAAAACCATATCTTTTCTCTAAGAATTCTTCAGCTCTGATGAGGGATGATGTTTCACCAGTTAAAACTCCGGTTGATAATACATCAGTTATAAAAGAAATTTCTTTTCCGGAATAATATGGCTTGTTGAAAGGTATCATTTCAAACCAATTGATGATAAGAATATTTTAGAAGACATCATCTTCTTAATACCATCCTCGAGTGATATAAGAGGGCGTCCAAGGATATTTAGCATCTTGGCATTATCGGGCTGTCTGCGTGTCATGTCTCCTTCTTTAAGCGGAGGGAGATGTACTATCTTAGATGAAGAGCCGGAAATGTTAATGATCAGCTGCGCAAGCTCAAGAACAGTGCAAAGTTCGTTATTACCAATATTGATCACATCATTGATCTCTTTATTATCATAAAAGCAATTAAGACAAGTATCAACAGTGTCATCAACATATGTGAATGTGCGGGTTTGAGATCCATCACCATAAATAGTGATATCCTGATTTTTTAATGCTGCAGCAAGGAATCTTGCAACAACAAAATCAGTGCTTTGATTCGGACCATAAGTATTAAAAAAACGGAAGATGGTATAATTAAGCTTGTATTCCTGGAAATAGCTTTTACAAAAGGATTCACCAACATTCTTTACAACGGCATAGGGAACACGGGAATTAAGTGGTGTTGTATGTTCATGCTGTGGCAAAACGACAGGCTCGCCATAAACTTCCGAAGATGAAGAATAGAACACACGTTTTACTGAAATGTTCTTTGAGATATCTAAAATATTCTTGATACCTTCAATATCTTTTAAAACCTTTAAAGGGTATTCCTGAGTGCGTAAAACACCCACAACAGCAGCAAAATGAAAAACGTAATCGAATCGGTGTGACATCATTATAGATGAGATCTCCTGGAAATTATTCACGTCAGCTTTAATGAATTCCCAGCGACCGTTATCATCCTTCGGGAGCTTTGAAAGGAACCCTGTTGAAAGATCATCCACGATTACAACATAGTTTTTAGGATTTGTGATCAGCTTTTCTATCAGGGCGCTGCCAACATTTCCTGCTCCACCGGTTACTAATATTCTGTTTTTCATAAAAGTGTCATTAACTTTTTCGACCAAATTTCCGGAGTGATCAGCTTAGCTTTTTCTACACTATTATCTCCTAAATTTATCAGAGCAGCCTGATCAAGCTTCATTATTTTATTCAGAACAGCTTTTAGTGCGTTGACGTTTCCGGAAGTGTAAATATAACCATTATAACCATCCTCTACAAAAGTGACCCTGGCACCCACTTCATCACTACATATCAATGGAAAACCTGCAGCAGCATACTCATGCACAACAACTCCCCAGGGTTCGAAATGACTCGGCAAGACAAATACCCCAGTCTGCCTCAAATATTCCGAAAGGGCTTCCGGCTGTACAAATCCGAAATGCCGGATCTTAGGATGAAAAAAAGGCTCCAGAGAACCTACACCCAAACACCAGAGCTCCCATTCATTAGGTGAATTATTCTGAATTTCTGCAAATGCATTCCAAAGATCCCTGATGCCTTTATGCTCAACATAGCGTCCAACATAAATAAATCTCTTTGGAAAATCGTTTGCTTTATGCTCCCTATTTTTAATGTATTGTGAATGGAAGAGGGAGAAATCGCAGGAATAGTAACCTGTTAAAATATTATTTTGCTTAAACCCGAGCTTTAATGCAAATTCTGTTTGCAGACTTCCGGGAACCCAACAATGAGTAAAATGATTCCGTATCCTGAAAGGGCTTAATAAAACAGCCATCCATTGTCTTAAAGTTCCCCTCCATTGATTATCAAAACCAACTACAACAGGAATCTTGTTCTTATACTTTTTACAAACCTTTAGGTATTCATTATCTATCCATCCGCTCACATAGATAAGATCAGGATCAATTTTATTAACGAGATCATAAAGGGTTTTACCATTAAAATCGTTTCTTCTATACGTTTTTATCCCAGGCGGGATTGAAAACTGAAAGGGAGCTTCCGTGTTAACTTCCCAATGAACGATGTGAATTTCGGCCTTATTCGTTTTTAATAAAGCTTCTATACAAGCCAGGAAATAAGTGGCAAGTTCGGTGTATAAAAAAACTATTTTTTTCTTTTCCATCTTTTAATTATCAATAAAATTAAAAAACAGGAGATTAATGTTGTTATAACACCAATCCAGAAAAAATGATGTGTCAGCATCTGCAAGATCATTAAAGGGAGCAGACGAAAATTAAACTTTTCCTCATGGGGAGTAGTTTTGGTCCAAAACAGAACATTATAATCTTCGATTGGCTTAAGAGTTTCGCCTGTAAGAGAAATACCTTTGAAAGACACCCCACCATTATTGACGTTAACCTGTAAAACTGCATCTCTTGGAAGATCACGAATTGCCGTCTGAATAAAAGTAATTTTTGTTTCTTCGTCCTTATCATAAAAGAATGAAGCAGGTCCACCACCCATTGAACCGGATAACCAAAAAACATTTTTAGCTTTTGAAATTTCTTTGAGGAGAGGTTCTACTTCAGAAGAAAAATTATTCTCACCAATCGAAGTTCTGGTGTTATCCTTAAATAATTTACCATATCGGGAAGATTGTTCTGCCCAGACAGGCCTGTGCGAGAAAACAAAAATATTTTTAATGTTTTCTGAACGAGCGGAATTCAGAGCATCTCTAAAAAAAGTCAACTGTTCTTTTTTAATACTACCATCATCCAGCTCCGTGTTTAAGACAATAAATAATTCAGTTGATATCAGAAATGAAAAATATGTTTTTCCGAATTCTTTCTCATAAATATTGCCATTCGCCAAATCATGATTACCCACTGCATTAATTAAAGGCATT
>JAJTCJ010000100.1 GCA_021323165.1 Bacteroidota bacterium
ACATATCTATAATTGTTTAGTTATTTTTATTTAGTTTTTTAAGGCGGTCATGATTTCCAAACCATGTGCCAGCAGGGAAATTCTGCCAAGTTGTCGGAAACATTGCCTTGCCCAATAAACTTCCCACGGAAAAACCTTACTTTTGGCCGGATGACCTTATCAATTACAAAAAGCGGAACCTTTACCGGACATAACGGATCAGTTTATACATTGGAGCCCGGTGGTACTAACAACATGTTCTTCAGCGGAAGCAGTGATAAGTACGCTGTTCTTTGGAATCTGGAAACTATGGAACAGGAACATTTTGCAGCCAGGTTTCCCGCAATTATTTACGCTTTATGTCATATTCCTGAGAAAGGGTTGTTATTGGCAGGAACCTCGGCCGGAACCATTCATGTACTTGACATAAAGAAAAGACAAGAAATAAAGATCCTGCAGCACCATACCTTACCGATTTTTGATATTAAATATTCCAGTCACACGAATTGTTTTTATACCTCAGGAGGAGATGGCAACTTTGCTGTTTGCTCATTGGAAACACTTTCCATGATAAGGATAAAAAAGCTTTGTGAGGAAAAAGTTCGAAGCATTGAGATCAGTGAAGTGAGATCAGAAATAGCCGTTGCATGCGGGGATTGTTATATTAGGTTATTCGATCTTGAATCATTGGAAGAAAAACATATATTTCAGGCGCATCAACTCTCTGCTAATATTGCCAGATATTCTCCTGATGGTGATCTTATACTTACAGGCGGAAGAGATGCTCACCTTAATATCTGGGATTCAAAAAGCTATACCCTGATCAAGAGTATTCCTGCTCACAACTTTGCTATTTATGATATTGTTTTTAGTCCGGATGGAAAACTATTCGCAACAGCGAGCCGGGATAAAACTATCAAGATCTGGGATGCTGAAACATTTCAGATGCTGACCAGAATAAGTAAAGAGAATTTTGACGGACATTTGAATTCGGTGAATAAGCTGATCTGGAGCAAATACAATAACTACCTTATTTCCACGGGTGACGACAGAGCGATCAAAGTCTGGAAGATCAGCTATTAGATTTAATCACCTTAAAAAAAATACTTCTCTATATTTGCTCTAATGCACACAGAGCAGCTTCTCTCTTTCCAGGAAATATATGACACGTATAAAAACAAGGTTTTTAATACCGTGATCAGCTATGTGCAAAACACCGAAGATGCTGAAGAAGTAACACAAGATGTATTTATCGAAGTGCACCGCTCCTCCGGATCCTTCCAGGGAAAATCATCATTAAGTACATGGATCTATCGAATAGCTGTCAATAAATCCCTGGATCATCTCAAAAGCAAAAACCGTAAAAAAAGATTTGCATTCTTAACTGCATTGTTTGATGAAGATGGAGCTGTTAAACACGATCATTCCGATTTTCATCATCCCGGGATCGCACTTGAAAACAAAGAGAATGCAGCCATTCTTTTTCGTAAGATCAATGAGCTGCCGGAAAATCAAAAGACCGCATTCATTTTATCCAAAGTTGAAGGCTTAAGCTATCATGAGATCTCAGAGGTAATGCAGCTGAGTAATTCTTCAGTAGAGTCGCTTCTGGTAAGGGCAAAACAGAATTTACGCATCAAACTTGAAAAAATATTATAATACACCGCAGGTTTAATTTTAAAAGATCGTCAAAAGAATATGGATAAGAATAAAAAGATAGAAGATGTGCTCAACAGTTTAGAAGGAATTAAATCCACTGAAGCAAATCCTTTCCTATACAACCGCATTTTAAGCAAGATCCAGGCATCCGGCAAAGAATACACACCGGCAAAGATCATCTGGCTTGCTGCTGCCTCTTTTCTTCTTTTATTGTTCCTTAACATTTCAGCGATCAGAAAAGCAATGATCAATAAAAACGGAGCGGTTTATCAATCAGAAAATACTGTTTCAGGTTATAATTTAATAAATGAAAATCCTATTCAATATAATTAAGAAATGAACCGCACAAAATTACTTACGATAGTTATAATTGGCTTACTTATATTGAATCTGGGAATCCTTTGTATTCTATTTCTGAACAAAGGACATAACGACCATCCAACAGGAATGCCTCCTCGCGGAGAAGGTCCTAAAAAGATCATTATAGAAAAACTGCATTTCGATCCTTCACAAGTTAGCTCCTATGAATTGCTAATTGATGTTCACAAGAAAAGAACCCGGGAGCTGAATGACACATCCAAAATACTTCATAAAGAACTTTACACATTATTGAATACCGCTCATCCTGATACCTCAAAAGCAAATGAATTGATCCGATCGATCGCTGATAAACAAATGGAAGTTGATCATCTTAACTTTAACCATTTCAGTGACATCAAAAATCTTTGCAAACCTGAACAAATAGAATATTTCAATTCACTTACCGAAGACCTTGCTGAACTTTTCGGCCACAAAGGCCCGCCACCACCACATCATAAATAATTTTTCAATTCGCGCAGGTAAATAATTTAGTTATCGTCTAAAGAAACAAAACAAATTAGTTTATGAAAAAATTTCTCCTTTTAACTCTTCTTGGTCTTAATACCCTGACCAGCTTTTCTCAAAGCTTTTATGACATGAATACTATTCAGACCATTGAGATCAGCTTTTCACAAACTAACTGGGATTATCTTCTCGATACTGCAACACAGGGAAGTGAAACTTATTTAATGGCACAATGGGTTAAGATCAACGGAGTTCAGTTTGACAGTGCAGGCGTTAAATACAAAGGGAATAGCACTTATAATGCTTCACAGGTAAAGAATCCATTTCATATCGCACTTGATGAATTTATAGAGCAGGACTATCAAGGTTATACAGATATTAAACTAAGCAATGCCGCAAAGGATCCATCGTTTGCGAGAGAAGTTCTTTCGTATAATATTTTACGTCAATACATGCATGCACCTTTATCGAACTATGCGAAAGTATACGTGAACGGAGCATACATAGGATTGTATGTTAGCTCAGAATCGGTTTCTAAAAAGTTTGTGAACAATCATTTTTACTCAAAGAATAATGCGTTCTTTAAATGCAATCCACCTGCAGGGGCCGGTCCGGGAACATCCGGAACTCCCAATCTTGTGTATCTGGGCACGGACAGCACTTTATATTATGCACGTTATGAAATGAATTCCGATCACGGGTGGAAAGAACTAATCGCCTTGTGTGATACTCTTTCAACCAACATGAATAATATTGAAAAGATACTTGATGTTGACAAGGCATTATGGATGATCGCGTTTGACAATACACTTGTAAATCTCGACAGTTATATCGGAGGATTCACCCAAAACTATTATCTCTATCGGGATCACAACGGCAGATTCAATCCGGTTGTATGGGATCTTAATGAATCATTCGGAACCTTCAGCTCAACAGGGACCTCAATGCTTTCAAGCACGACAGCCAAACAGCAGATGACTCCCACCTTACACATCTCCGATGCAAACTGGCCATTAGTTCAGAAGCTGCTTGCAGTACCAATGTATAAGAGAATGTATATCGCGCACATGAGAACAATATTGGCTGAAAATTTTGGAAACGGCTCATATTTAACAACTGCACAATCTTTACAAACACTCATAGGAACAGCGGTTAATACAGACGTAAATAAATTCTTCACCTACTCACAATTCACAAGTAATTTAACTACAGATGTAGCTTCGGGTATGACCAATGCACCGGGATTGAGCAACCTTATGAACGGTAGAAATACCTGGCTGAATACACAGGCGCTTTTTACTGCTACCTACCCAACAATTTCTTCTATCTCAACTTCAAGTGCAAATCCGGCACTAAACAGTAATGTTACTATCACAGCGGATGTTACTAATTCGAATTCGAACGGAGTTTATCTGGGTTACCGTTATTCACTTTATGATCCATTCCAACGTATCCTAATGTACGATGATGGTGCACATAACGATGGTGCAGCTTCTGATGGAACTTTTGGTGTTGACCTTCCTGTAAATGCATCTTACATTCATTATTATATCTATTCTGAAAATAACAATGCCGGGATGTTCTCACCGCAAAGAGCCGAATATGAATATTACACATTACTCGCAACTATACCAACTATAAGTGCCGGACAAGTTGTGATAAATGAGATCCTGGCTACAAATACAACAATATCTGATCAGAGCGGACAGAATGATGACTGGATAGAGCTTTATAATAACAGTTCGAATTATATCAGCCTAAAAGATGCATACCTGTCGGATTCACAAACAAGTCCTTTAAAATGGCAGTTCCCTGATAATGCTACAATTGCACCGAACTCATACTTAATAATTTGGGCTGATAAGGACACTACACAATCAGGACTTCACGCAAACTTCAAGCTATCAGGAACAGGAGAAAAATTAATCTTCTCTTATGCGAACGGTACCATTGTAGACAGTGTAACATTCGGAACTCAACCATCCGACATTTCTTATCAACGTTGCCCGAATGGAACCGGACCTTTTGCAACAGGCGCACCAACTTACAATGCATTCAATTGTGTAGTAGGCATAACGGAAAATGAAAACTCAGGGTCCATCAGATTATTTCCAAACCCGGCAAACAATATAATTCAGCTGGAGTCTGAAAATGAATTCGATAATATAAGGATCTACAATGTTATTGGACATATAGTATACAGTTCCTTAAATAATAAGGGTAGAACAAAACAAATCGATATTTCCAGCATTCCTGATGGAATTTATTTTCTCCACACAGATCAGAGTAAAGGAATCAAATTAATTATTCAGCATTAATAATTCATTCAAATAAAGATAAAATGAAAAAGAAGATCACTAAAGTTTTTACTGCAATTACCTTATTATTCACACTATCCGCAAGTGCTCAGGTTAATCCGGTAATATCAAGCTGGATAAGAAATACAACAGGCGTAACAGGAAGACATTATATCAACGGGAATTCAACTCCAATAGTTGATGCATCTTATCCTGCAAATGTTCAGGCAGTAGCATACAATACAACCCATGTGTACGTTAGCTGCAGCGGTATTCCTTCTTACGTGATAGGACCATACCTTGATGGAAATCCAAGTCAGGGAGGAAACAATAATAATAAATATAAAATCCCATTGAATCCTGTTCAGAATACAGGAACACCAACTGCAACAACAATGGGAACGATCGGAGTTTTTATAAACGGTGTATCCTTGTTTGATTACCGGGATGGAGTATCTTATAAAAACTCAACCGGGCAGAATGCTGGTGGTCCGCTAGGCGGCATGGGTGATGGAATATGGAACAGAGATGCTATAGTTGCAGAAAAAGCCGGATTTGATTGTTCAAAAGGACATCCGGCGGGAACGAATTATCATCACCATCAGAATCCCAGTGCATTCAACCTCGACCTTGTCGTGATCTCAAGCATTTGTAATCCTTATTTAGCGGATGGTTTATATGTGATCGATTCAACAATGCATTCACCCTTGATTGGATTTGCGTACGATGGTTTTCCGATCTACGGAGCTTACGGATATAAAAATACAGATGGCACTGGTGGAATTGTAAGAATGAAATCCAGCTACAGTCTGAGAAATATAACTGTCCGCACACATTATGCAGACGGAACAAATGTAACTGATGGTCCTGCTGTAAATGCAACTTTTCCTTTAGGAATGTACCGTGAAGATTACCAATACAACACCACATCAAGTCTTACACCGGATTACCTGGATGAGCATAACGGAAGGTTTTGTGTTACACCTGAATTTCCTGCCGGAACATATTGTTATTTCGCAACTGTGAATTCGACCTGGAATTCAGCTTATCCTTATGTTGTAGGACCTACTTTCTACGGAACCAAAACAGTCACTACGGTTACATCCCTTCCTACGGGATTAACATCTTATACAGGAACTACAGGTGTAGGTGATATTTCTTCGGAAAATCTGAAACTTTCTATTTATCCAAATCCTGCCAATGACCTTCTAATGATCCAATCCAAAGTTGCAGGAAAAACAAACCGGACAGTTGAGCTTATTGATGCATTAGGCAGAGTTGTAAAAACAGAAACTCTTTTCCAGGGAAGCACAATGTGTTATTTTGATCTTCAAACAATTTATGAAGGAATTTATTTTGTAAGAATAACAGACGGAACTAAAGTTGAAACATCTAAAGTTGTGATCAGTAAATAATCAGGAGTTGAAACCAATAAATTTATTTATTCTCAGCCTGACTATATTGATTATGCTGCCAAAGCTTAACCATGCGCAGCTTTCCAACCAAGGAAAGCTGTGTATAGTTTTTGATCATTCTGTCGGAAATAAAGCCCTTGCTTTGGATACAGTAAATTATCAGAATGAATCCGGACAAAATTTCACAATCACTAATTTTAAATATTATATCGGGCAGGTTCAATTGAATAGACCGGATGGTACTTATTATAAATCTGAAGGATATCATCTGGTACAGGAAGATGAAGCCGAATCAAAAAAGATCATTCTCGACAACATACCTCAGGCTTCCTACACATCAGTCAGCTTTATAGTTGGAGTTGACAGTTTACATAATTGTTCCGGAGCTCAATCCGGTGCGTTGGATCCGACAAATGGAATGTTCTGGGCCTGGAACACAGGATATATATTTTTAAAGCTCGAAGGAAAATCACCTGCTTCACCAAATCCCGGACATATATTCGAATATCATATCGGTGGTTATAAATCACCTGAAAATTCCATCAGAAACATTTCGTTGCCATTTGAAAATCCATTGGCTATTGACCAAACGAAATATTCATTAATAATAAGAGCCGATGTATCCGAGATCCTTAAAAATCCGAATAAAATAGATCTCTCCAAAACATCGACAATCTCCGACACTCGCAACGCGGGAATTATTGCTGACAATTATTCTGATATGTTCTCACTGAAGGAAATAAGAAATGAAAAATAAACTGCTGATCTTTTTTGTAATTATAGTTTCATTCGGCTTCATAAGAAAGCTTTCTGAAAGTCCGGTTACAAAAAACGATGTTGTTCTTAAGTATCCGGTAAGTTTCCCTAAACCTCTTTACAATTTCGAACAAAATAAATTAAGCCCTGAAATATTTACACTAGGCAGAAAACTTTTTTACGATCCTATACTTTCCAAAGACAGTTCAACAAGCTGCGAAAGCTGTCATCAGAGGCCGGCAGCCTTTGCACATATTGATCATGCATTGAGTCATGGAATAAATTCAAGGATAGGAACAAGGAATGTTCCTGCCTTACAGAATCTGATCTGGAAAGACGCATTTATGTGGGATGGTGGTGTAAATCATCTTGAGGTTCAGGCAATAAATCCAATCACCAACCCGGATGAAATGGGAGAATCATTGGAGAACATTATTAATAAACTCCGGAGGAATAAAGAATATGCAACTCTTTTCAGGAAAGCTTACCGCGATTCGATTATTAATTCTGAACGTATCTTAAAAGCTTTAACACAATTCACAGGTTTGATGATCTCAGCAAATTCACGCTACGACAGATACATTTCAGGGAAAGATACTTTCAGCGATCAGGAAAAGAACGGGCTTGATCTTTTCAGAAAGAAATGTGCTTCCTGTCATAAAGAACCTTTGTTTACCGATAATTCATATCATAACAATGGCCTGAAGCCTGATAGCTCATTGAATGATAAAGGCAGGGCAAAATTATCGGCAATAGAAAAGGATAATTATAAATTCAAGATTCCCGGACTTAGAAATATTGAACTCACATTTCCTTACATGCATGATGGAAGATTCCGAAAATTAAAAGACGTGATGAACCATTACTCCGAAAGCGCAAATAAAAATATGGACTCAGACGAAAAGCTTAAAGGGATTGGTTCGCTAAGTGATAAAGAAAAGAAAGACATTATTGCTTTCCTGCTCACATTAACGGACAGGGAATTTTTGAATGATAAGAGATTCGCGGATCCGAATTTCAGATAAAATTATTTCTTTTCCTCTCCGGCCTGCCAGGTTTCAGTAGTTAATAGTTTACCGTTTTCATCGTACGTTTTCCAGATACCATCTTTCTGATAATCGATTGCAGCGGGATTGTATTTCATTGTACCTTCAGCTTTAATATTACCATTTTCATAATATTCTTTCTTTGAATAGATCTTCTTCTTAGGGTCGATCATTTCAAAAATATCCTGAGGTTTGCCGTCCTGACTAAATGATTTACGCTGGATAACATATTCCATATTTTTCGAGCTTTCTTCAATATATTCGATCTGACCGTTTGGATAATAATCTGTTTCCATCAAAACTCCTCCATCATAGTATGTAATGTCAGCCTTTAATTTTCCATCAGGATAAAAGATCTGCTGATTTGATTTTTTAAAATCAATCACTTTAAAAGCGCGTTCAACATTTCCATTTTCATAAAAATTCTTATAGATCTTTAAATGACCTTCCTCATAATATCCTTTGTGAATAAGGGATCCGTTTTCATACATATCCTGTATCCAGCCGCTGGCAGCATATCCTCTTTTATCATTCCGCACAGAATCTCCACCAATAGCAAAATTCAGCTTCTCGTACATTGTAATACCATATTCAGGATCTATTACTTTGGATGCTTTATATTTAACAGGTTCAGGGATCTGACCGAAAAACTGAGCTTTCGCGTTAAATGAGATGATCAACAATAAAATGGGAGTAAAAATATGTTTCATTAAAAAACTTTTCAGTTTAATTTGACGTGAATATATGAACACTCGGAGTTTTACACAAGATTTTCATTGAAAATCACGAAACTCCTAATTAAAATCAATAAAAAAACGTTCCATCTTATAGATGAAACGTTTAAATATATGTTGCAAAATAATTAATGATTTCCGCTTGCTGCAAGATATCTTTCTGCATCAAGCGCGCCCATACAACCACTGCCTGCAGCAGTTACCGCCTGACGATATGTTTTATCTGCGCAATCACCAACTGCAAAAACACCTTCAATATTTGTCTTGCTTGACATTCCTGCTACATCGATATAACCTAAGTCATCCATGTTCAGCTGTCCTTTAAAAATATCTGTGTTCGGCTTATGACCGATAGCAACGAAAAATCCGGTTACATTAAGCGTACGAAGCTCATTTGTCTTGTTATTTTTCACAACAACTCCCTCAACAACATTCTCCCCGAGTATATCTTCAGTTTCGCTGTCCCATAAGATCTCGATATTGGGTGTATTTGTTACACGATGCTGCATTGCCTTGCTGGCACGCATCTCACTTCTGCGAACGATCATATAAACTTTTTTACAAAGCTTTGAAAGGTATGTTGCTTCTTCAGCAGCGGTATCACCTGCACCCACAATTGCAACATCCTGTCCGCGATAAAAGAATCCGTCACATACAGCGCATGCAGAAACTCCACCGGCATTCATACGTAAACGTGTTTCATTCGGTAAGCCTATCCATT
This sequence comes from Bacteroidota bacterium, assembly GCA_021323165.1. Classification (GTDB taxonomy): domain Bacteria; phylum Bacteroidota; class Bacteroidia; order 2-12-FULL-35-15; family 2-12-FULL-35-15; genus 2-12-FULL-35-15. The sequence continues at coordinate 9,433 of JAJTCJ010000100.1, forward strand.
TTGCAGAAGCACCGGTAGAAATTATAACGGTATCTGCAGTGATCTCAATATTTTCATCGATCCAGATTTTTTTCGGATTCGCTTTCAGATCAGCTTTTGTTGCCAATCCGAATCTAACTTGTGTTCCGAACCGTTCAGCCTGGGCTTTGAGATCTTCCATCAATTCAGGGCCGGTGATCCCTTTAGGGTAACCCGGAAAATTATCGACCTCAGTAGTTTCAGTTAATTGTCCGCCAGGAGTCATTCCTGTATAAAGGACAGGTTTAAGATCTGCACGGGCAGCATATATTGCAGCAGTATATCCGGCCGGACCACTTCCTATGATCAGGCATTTAACGTGTTCAGTTTGTTGTGTCATAAAAATTTATTCTGGTAAAATAGAAAGACAAAATTACAATTAGTTTCAGTACTCTTTTTTTATTTTATAAACAATTAA
>JAJTCJ010000101.1 GCA_021323165.1 Bacteroidota bacterium
TTGATTAACGAGTTCTTGATCGTCAACAAACTGTTGAATAGACATAGTTACCTCCTTTTTTAGTTGAAATTAAAATTAAAAAAGTAGATGTTTTCCTATGTGTTTTCTTCGTTTTAAAGGTTTCTTAATTTATGTTAAAGAAACTAAAGGTGAATAATAAATGGTTGTTTTTACTGGTTTAACGTAAAATTCTATTGAATGTTGCGTTACTATGAAAATATTTTTTCTCTTTCGAAAATTATTTAATTCTCTATACAAATATACGGCTTTTATCAGCGTTCGCAAAGGTTAATTTGAGTAATTTTGCAGTCCTCCAAAAACAGTGGCTAAAGTCGTGTTTTATCATGGCAGAAGGAAATAAAATGAGAATCTCTGACGATATAGAAAAGCTTAATTCCAAAGAATTTATCCTTATTAAAGGAGCACGCGTTCATAATCTTAAGAATATTGACGTAGCAATACCACGCAATAAACTTGTGGTTATAACCGGACTTTCAGGCTCAGGCAAGTCTTCACTCGCTTTCGATACTTTATATGCTGAAGGACAAAGGAGATATGTTGAAAGCTTATCTGCATACGCAAGGCAGTTCATGGGCAGGATAAATAAGCCTGAAGTTGATTATATAAAAGGTATTTCTCCTGCTGTTGCAATTGAACAAAAAGTCAACACACGAAATCCCAGATCTACTGTTGGTACATCCACTGAAATATATGATTATTTGAAACTGCTTTTTGCCCGGATAGGAAAAACCTATTCTCCTGTTTCAGGCAACCAGGTGAAAAGAGATACGGTAACCGATGTGGCTAAATATATCACTTCACTTGCTCCGGAAACTAAGATACTATTATTATCCCCAGTAAAGAAACAGGCTGGAAAAACCTTGAAGGAGCAATTACAACTCTTGGCTCAGCAGGGGTTCACAAGAATACAATCAAACGGAGAAGTAAAAAAAATTGAAGATTTTGTTGCAACAAAATTTTCAGAAAAAGAAAATGTTTTTTTGGTAATTGATCGTATTACGGTTAGGCCTGATGATGAAGATAATGAGAACCGAATTTCTGATTCCGTGCAAACAGCATTTTATGAAGGTGAAGGAGAATGCTTTGTTGAAATAATGACTGATTCTTCTTCAAAACCCGCGGAAGAGCCAAAACTAAAAAAAACAAAGACGGTTCCCTCTATATCAACTAATAAAGGGATCCGCCACTTTTCAAACAAATTCGAACTGGATGGAATAACATTCGAAGAACCTAGTATGCATTTTTTCAGCTTTAATAATCCTATTGGAGCCTGTAAAAATTGTGAAGGCTTTGGAAGTGTTATAGGAATAGATGAAGATCTTGTTATACCGAATAAAAATCTCTCCGTTTATGAAGATGCTATTGTAGCCTGGAAAGGTGAAAAAATGAGCGAATGGAAAAACATCCTGATCAAGAACGCTCATAAATTTGATTTCCCGGTTCACCGCTCCTATTATGATCTCAGTGCAAAAGAAAGAAAACTCTTATGGACCGGCAATAAATATTTCGAAGGTTTAAATGCATTCTTTTCATTTTTAGAAACTCAGGTCTATAAGATCCAGTACCGTGTAATGTTGTCACGTTACAGGGGAAAGACTGTTTGTCCCGAATGTAACGGAACACGTTTGCGTAAAGATGCTTCGTATGTGAAGGTAAATGATATGTCCATTACTGACATTGTCCTTATGCCCGTTGATGAGGTACTTCCATTTTTCAAGAACATTCAATTATCAGATTACGATATAGAAGTTTCTAAAAGAATATTAATTGAGATCACTAACCGTCTCCAGTTTCTATGTGACGTAGGTTTAGGTTACCTGACATTGAATCGTTTGTCAAATACTTTATCGGGCGGAGAATCACAACGAATAAACCTGGCAACTTCACTTGGAAGCAGTCTTGTCGGATCAATGTATATTTTGGATGAACCAAGCATTGGGCTACATTCACGCGATACACACCGACTCATAAAAGTGCTTACATCATTAAGGAATATTGGAAATACAGTAGTTGTGGTCGAACATGATGAAGAGATCATGCGAGCCGCTGATATGCTAATTGATATTGGACCTTTGGCCGGAACTCATGGCGGAGAGCTTGTATTTCAGGGTAAGCATGAAGATCTTGAAAAAGAAAAAAGGAGTCTTACCGCCCTGTATTTAACCGGTAAAGAAAAGATCCAGACTCCTGCAGTAAGAAGAAAATGGAATAATTTTATTGAGCTCAAAGGTGCCAGAGAAAATAATCTTAAAGGGGTGAATGTTAAATTTCCTTTAAATATTATGACTGTTGTAACCGGTGTCAGTGGATCAGGTAAAACCTCGCTGGTTAAGAGAATCCTCTATCCGGCCATAAAAAAGATCCATGGAGGAATTGGGGAACAAACAGGCAGTTTTGAAAAGATCAGTGGTTCTATTAACAGCATCTCGGCTGTTGAAATGATCGACCAGAATCCTATAGGAAAATCATCACGTTCAAATCCGGTTACATATGTAAAAGCCTATGATGAGATACGGGCGGTATTTGCAGATCAGGCATTGGCTAAAGCCCGCGGATATAAACCATCTCATTTTTCCTTTAATGTTGATGGAGGAAGATGTGAAGTTTGTGAAGGTGAAGGGATCGTTACAGTTGAAATGCAGTTTATGGCAGACATCCATCTGCTTTGTGAAGTATGTAATGGAAAGCGTTTTAAACAAGAGATCCTTGAAATAAAATACAATGAAAAGAATGTTTCTGAGGTCCTAGAGATGACTGTTGATGATGCGATCGACTTCTTCAGTTCTGTAGAAAAACAAACCAATGCAGAAAAAAAAATCATTCAGAAGATCAGACCCTTATCTGACGTTGGATTAGGATATGTACAGCTCGGTCAGGCATCCAGCACTTTAAGCGGAGGGGAAGCTCAACGTATTAAGCTTGCATCTTTTCTTGGCATCGGACAAAACAGTATCAGTCCTACTCTATTTATTTTTGATGAACCAACTACTGGCTTACACTTTCATGATATCTCAAAATTGTTATTTGCTTTTAATGCTTTAATTAAACAGGGTCATTCAATTATTATTATTGAACACAATGTGGAAGTAATTAAATGCGCGGATTGGGTTATCGATCTTGGTCCTGAAGGAGGAAATCAGGGTGGAACGATTGTATTTGAAGGCCTGCCTGAAGATCTTGTAAAATGCAAGAACTCTTATACCGGAGAATATTTAAAAGGTAAGCTATAAACTCACGCCTTTATTCTCCTCCTTGAACTGAAGTTCAAACAAGCGTTTATAGTGTCCATTGTTTTTCAATAATTCCTGGTGATTACCTGCCTCAATTACCTCTCCTTTTTCAAGCACAATGATCTTATCGGCTTTTTGAATTGTTGCTAAACGATGAGCGATCACGATAGAAGTTCTTCCCCGCGTTAATCTGTCAATTCCGTATTGAATCATTTTTTCAGATTCTGTATCAATCGATGATGTGGCTTCATCAAGTACAAGTATCTTCGCATTATAAACGTAAGCTCTTATAAATGCGATCAACTGACGCTGTCCCACCGATAACATTGCACCACGTTCCATAACATCATAATCGTATCCTCCGGGAAGCTTTGAAATAAAGTCATCAGCACCTACAACCTTAGCAGCCTCTAAAACTTGCTCTCTGGTAATAGCCGGATTCCGTAAAGTTATATTGTTAAAAATTGAATCTGAAAATAAGAATACATCCTGAAGAACTACTCCAATATTTTTTTGCAAAGAAGATAATTCGTAATCGCGGATCTCTGTTCCATCAATTATGATCTCGCCTTTATTATACTCATAAAATCTGCTGAGCAAGTTTATTATGGATGATTTTCCTGCACCGGTCGCTCCAACCAAAGCAATAGTCTGGCCTTCCTTTACATCAAAAGAAACATTTCTTAACACCCATTCTTCATTATTATATGCAAACCAAACGTTTTTAAAAAAAACACCTCCTTTAATATGATCTGCACTCTTTTTCCCTTTGTTTTCAATCACATCAACAGTATCTAAAATTTTAAATACCCGCTCTGATGACACCATTCCCATTTGTAATGTATTAAAACGATCTGCGAGCTGTCTGATGGGGCGAAACATCATATTCAAAAACATTATAAACGCCATAAGATCACCCAGACTTGTATAATTCCTCAGAACACCTTTTCCTCCCCACCATACCAGCAGAGCTAACGCTACCGATGAAAGGATCTCAACAATTGGAAAAAAGATTGAATATGCTTTAATGGAACGCACATTTGCATCACGATGTTTTGCATTGATTGCTTCGAAAGCTTTCATTTCTGCACTTTCACGATTGAAGATCTGAACTATCCTCATACCTGTTATATGTTCCTGCAAAAATGAATTCAAACGGGCAACCTGTGTCCTTACTTCATGGAATGAATTGGCAACAGCTTTTTTGAAAACATATGTAGAGACCAGCAAAACAGGGATGGGAAGCAAAACTATAAATGTAAGTTCAGGATTTATAATGAACATAATAAGAATGATCACTATTACTTTAAGAATATCCCCGATGATCACGATCAATCCTTCGGAAAAAATATCTGCTATCACCTCTATATCAGAAATTGCTCGCGTAACAAGCATTCCGATAGGAGTATTATCATAATATTTTAAGCGAAAACCTATAATGTGCTTATAAATCTGGACACGCAGATCTTTAATAATCTTTTGTCCAAGAGTATTCGTTAAAAATGCATCAGAAAATTGAAGAATGGCTTCAAGAAAAAGAACTCCGCCCATCAGCAAAGTCATTGTTAGCAGCATCTCTGCATTTGGAGTTTCAACGTAATGATCAAAGGTATATTTTACAAGAAGGGGTCGCAGAATTGCAATACCGGCAAGCGTGATCGTGGTAAAGACAGCCATTCCGAAATTGGTTCGGTAAGGCTTTATATATTTAAAGATCCTTCTTAGTATAGAAATATCAACAGCTTTTCCTATTACGGATTTCTTCTTTTCCATTATTTATTATCTGCTTGAAATAAAGAAAAATAATCTTTAGGGTATTCAACTTTAATAAGGTACAACCCTTCAGCAGGAACTGAAAATCCAGCATTTGAACGATTTTTGCTTTCAATTATCTCAATGAATTCCTTCATACCTATCTTCCCCTTTCCTATTTCAGTAAGTGTTCCAACGATTGCTCTTACCATATTCCTTAAAAACCGGTCAGCTGAGATCCTGAAGATCAGCTGATCGCCATCAACTCTCCATTCAGCTTGGTATAGCTTGCAATTATTTGTAAAGCTTTGCGTGCTGCTCTTAGCGAATGAACTAAAATCTGTATGGTTCAACAATAAAGAAGCGGCTTTGTTCATTTCAGAAACATTAAGATCTCCATATAAAAACCATGCTGTATTGATCAGAAATGGATCCTTCTTTTTGGTGATGATGTATTCGTAAGTTCTTGAAACTGCATCAAATCTTGAATTTGAGCCTTCCCCTACTTTAAGGATTTTATGAATCACGATGTCTGCTGGTAGAGCATTATTAAAACGAAAGACCCATTTATCATGATCATTTAATATATCTGTTGAGCAATCAAAATGGGCGTAAAAATCCCTTGCATGAACTCCCGTATCTGTCCTGCCGCAACCCGTAACCAATATTTCCTGATTAAGTAATCGCGAAAGAATTTCATTTAAAACTCCCTGAACTGTTAGTCGCGTGTTTTCCTGAATCTGCCAACCGTGATAAGCGGTGCCGTTATATGAAAGCTGTATAAAAAATCGGGGCACAATTAATTTCTTAAATCTTAGGGTTTAAAGGTAAAGAATTAATATGAAATCAGACGGTTAGCGCAATCTTCTCTTTAACAATTTTTAACAGCGGGAAATGCTTACGGTTATTGCATTGTATTAATTTTGCTCGTCAAATAAATGCTAACGAGAAGACCTTAAAAACTCACAAAATGACTGATATTCAAGAATTAAATGCCCGCATACAGCGTGATAGCGCCTTCGTGGACTTGCTAACCCTGGAAATGGATAAAGTGATTGTTGGCCAGAAATACATGGTTGAACGGCTCCTTATCGGATTACTTTCTAACGGGCATATTCTTTTGGAAGGTGTTCCGGGCCTGGCAAAAACACTAGCCATTAAATCACTGGCAAATACTATTCATGCAAACTTCAGCCGTATCCAGTTCACTCCTGATCTTCTTCCTGCCGATCTTATCGGAACAATGATCTATAATCAGAAAAAGGAAGAATTCAGTGTAAAGCAAGGACCGATATTTGCGAACTTCATTCTAGCTGATGAGATCAACCGTGCTCCGGCAAAGGTTCAAAGTGCTTTGCTTGAAGCAATGCAGGAAAAACAGGTAACGATCGGAGAAACCACTTTTAAGCTTCCTAATCCTTTTCTTGTACTTGCGACTCAGAATCCCGTTGAACAGGAAGGTACATATCCTTTACCTGAAGCCCAGGTAGATCGTTTTATGATGAAACTTGTGATCGGATATCCTTCAAAGGAAGATGAGCGTAAGATCATTCGTCAGAATCTTGCAAGTGAATACCCAACGGTTAATGCAGTATTATCAACGGAAGATATTCTTAATGCACGTAAAGTTGTTAAGGATGTCTACATGGATGAAAAAATTGAAAAATACATCGTTGACATCGTTTTCTCAACCCGTTTTCCGGAAGAATATAAACTTCAAAAGTTTAAGGGACTTATCAACTTTGGAGGATCTCCCCGCGCAAGTATCAATTTAGCAATGGCTGCAAAAGCTTATGCATTTATTAAACGCAGAGGTTATGTGATCCCTGAGGATGTTCGTGCAATCTGCACCGATGTTTTAAGACACAGGATCGGATTGACATACGAAGCCGAAGCTGAAAACATCACAACCGAAATGATCATTAATGAGATCCTTAATACAGTAGAGGTTCCATAAAGAAAAAAAAATAAAGTTAAAAACGAAATTCGGAAGTTCAACTTCGAATCAGTTTACTTCCGAATTCAAAACTTTCGAATTCCGAAATCAAAGTAAATGGAAACCTCAGAACTGCTTAAAAAAGTCAGAAAAATAGAGATCAAAACACGAGGTCTCTCCAGTCAGATATTTTCTGGCGAGTATCACAGTGCTTTTAAAGGCCGTGGTATGACTTTCAGTGAGGTTCGTGAATATCAGCCCGGTGATGACATCAGAACTATTGACTGGAACGTAACTGCTCGCTTTAACCATCCATATATAAAAGTTTTCGAGGAAGAGCGGGAAATGACAGTGATGCTTGTTGTTGATGTAAGCGGATCCGGATCATTTGGAACACTTAAGCAGCTTAAGCAGGATGTGATAACAGAACTTTGTGCTGTTTTAGCGTTTTCTTCCATGCAGAATAATGATAAAGTAGGTGTTATATTCTTTAGTGACAAAATTGAGAAGTTCATTCCTCCTAAAAAAGGTAAACGTCATGTTTTGCGTATCATCCGCGATCTTATTGAATTAAAGCCAGAGAATAAAAAAACTGATATTAAGCTTGCTTTAAAATATCTGACAGGTGTGATTAAGAAAAGAAGCATTTCATTTATCATTTCTGATTTTATGGATAATGATTTTACTGATGCTTTAAAGATCGCGAATAAAAAACACGACCTTATCGCACTCCGCATATATGACAAGCGCGAACAGGAATTACCTGACATCGGACTTATCAAATTAATGGATGCTGAAACAGGTACAATTAAATGGGTTGATTCATCAGACAAAAAAGTCAGAACACATTATGCAGTTAATGCTAAAATGAGAGAAGATCAATTAAAGAACATGTTCAACAAAAGCGGAGTGGACAGCGCCAACATAACCACATCCGAATCCTATATAGTACCATTGACAAATTTATTCAAAAGAAGATAAGCGGAGTAAAAATCTATATGAAGGTGTTTAACCATAATTCCTATAATAAAAAACAATCCTCATTCGGAAAAATATTCCGCTGGTGTTTGATGTTTGTTTTATTATTAAGTTCATTCACAGGATATTCTCAGGATATAAAAGCGACCGCAATATTAGACAGCAATTCAATACTTATAGGAAAACAAACCAAGCTACAGCTCAGCATACAATACAGAGTTGACGGAGGCAAACACCTTAAAGTTGAATTTCCTGAAATAGCAGATACAATTAGAAAAGAAATTGAAGTTGTTGGACAATCTGCTATTGATACGATAATAGATAAAAACGATCCGTATTTATTCACTCAATCGAAAACTTTATACCTCACCTCTTTTGATTCGGGCTATTGGGCTATTCCTCCATTTAAATTCCTGGTAAATAATGATACTGCATCGGTTTTAACTGAGCCCTTATTACTTCAGGTCGGAACTGTTGCCGTTGATACAACTCAGGCAATCAAAGATATTAAGGGCCCTTATGAAGAAACGTACAGCTGGATAGACTGGCTAAAAGATAACATGTATGTTGTTTATGGAAGTCTTGCAGCAATCCTGATTACAATTATAATTATCATTATTATCAGAAGGATGCGTAAAGTGCAACCTCCAATGATCGTAGTTGAGGTACCAAAAATTCCTGCCCATATTACAGCCCTCGAAAAACTTGACAAACTCAGGACAGAGAAATTATGGCAGGAAGGAAAGCTTAAATTGTATCACAGCAGATTAACTGATATTGTAAGAGAGTACATAGAAGATCGTTTTAAGATCCAGGCACTTGAACAAACAACCGAGGAAATACTTTTTGGATTCAGAAATGCTGCAGTAGATGAAGAAAGTAAACGAAAATTAAAACAAGTTCTGATACTTGCCGATCTTGTAAAATTTGCAAAAGAACAACCCTTGCCCGATGAGAATGAAACAAGCATGAACAATGTTTACGATTTTATTAACGGGACAAAGAGAGAAGATGAGATAACGTTAACTGATAAAACGACAAAGAAATAGTGCAGAACTTTTTTAACGATATCACTTTTGCTAATAAAGAACTCCGTTGGATGTTCCTCGTTCTGCCATTCCTGATCGGATGGTATATCTGGAAGAACCGAACATACAATGCAGAGTTAAGAGTTTCGGCTGTACAAAGCTTTGATGGAATAAAACCATCTTTAAAGCAGTACTTAAGACATTCTTTATTTGTTTTAAGACTCCTCGCAATTTCTGCGTTGATAATAGTTCTTATGCGTCCTCAATCCCGTTCAAGCTGGAAAGACGTGAAAACAGAAGGAATTGACATTGTGATGTCATTGGATATTTCGAGCAGTATGCTTGCCAAAGATCTTAAGCCCGATCGCTTAGAAGCTGCAAAAGATGTTGCTCAGGATTTTATTGACAGCCGGCCAAATGACAGGATAGGCCTTGTAATATTCAGCGGAGAAAGTTTTACTCAATGTCCGCTTACAAGCGATCATGCGGTTGTTAAAAATCTTTTTGCAGGAATTAGAACCGGAATGGTTGCTGATGGTACAGCGATCGGAGATGGTTTAGCTACTGCGATCTCAAGAGTTAAGGACAGCAAAGCCAAAAGTAAAGTTGTGATATTATTAACTGATGGAGTTAATAATCAAGGTGCAGTAGCTCCCCTAACTGCTGCTGAGATCGCGAAAGTTTTCGGAATTCGTGTATATACTATCGGCCTCGGAACGATGGGTAAAGCCCTTTCCCCTATCGCGATGTATCCCAACGGACAGTATGAATACGGTTACGTGGAAGTGAACATTGATGAAAAATCAATGAATGAAATTGCGGAAATGACAGGCGGAAAATATTTCCGCGCAACAGATAATAAAAAATTAAAAGAGATCTATAAAGAGATCGACAGGATGGAAAAAACAATTTTTGAGGAGAA
>JAJTCJ010000102.1 GCA_021323165.1 Bacteroidota bacterium
AGTTCATTGTACCACTCCGAATAATTCGCTTCACGCGTTGATAATTCCTTGCTCATTTTGTTCCTTTTATGGTATAGTATTTGTAATTTTATAGAGAATAGACTGGCAAAAATAGAAAATAAACCATTGAACCATTCGTTAGTCTATAACAATAATAATATTTAAGCATCCCCATATTCTTAATCAGAATTAAAAATGAAAAATTATTTTGGAATATTAGCTTTAACAGCTCTTTTATTCACTGCCTGCACTTCTCCCCAGGGAGCTACATCTCAGGCATATAATGATGATGTATATTATTCTTCTAAAGACGCTGCCGCTGATAAAGAAAGATTAAAGCAGGAACAGATTGAAGCTAAGAAGAAAGAGATTGCTGAAGCTAAAAGAAGAGAAGCTGAAAGACAAGCTGCCGCTTCTGCTGAAAGATCATCCGAAACAGAGGATTATTACAAGAAATCAGAAACTACTACCGATTCAGAAGGCAACACTTATGTGACAAATAATTATTATGATGAACCTTTTGATTATGATGATTACTATGACTACGAGTATGCTGCCCGCCTAAGACGCTTTCATAATAATGTTGGTTATTACGGCTACTACGATAATTATTACACAAACACTTATTACTATACTTACGATCCGTTCTATTATGGAACAAGTGTTTATATGGGTTATAATTTCTGGGGGCCATCTTATGCTGTATATAGTTATAACCCCGGATATTATTGGTACTCCAGCTACGGCTGGAATTACGATCCATGGTATAATCCTTACGGGTACAATCCTTACATGAATGGATATGCAAACGGATATTATAATGGCTATAACAATGGCTACTATAATGGTTATTATAACGGATATTACGGCAACGGTTACCAGAATAACTATTTTAACAGTTACGATAACAATAGCTATTATTACGGACCTCGCGGGACTTTGAGCGCCAATAGCCGCACTACTGCACAGCCCAGCCTTGCTCATCGTTACATGGATCGTGTTGAAAAAGAAACTCAGAAGCCATTTGAGGCAACTCATGGAAGAGATAACAATCCTCATATTAAACCTACAACTGTAAACGATTATATGTCACGTCCTGTGCGCGGTGATAACGGATCCAAACCAGTTTCGCCTGGGGATAGCAACAGTCGCCCAAGTAATAGCGGAAAACCTGTTTATAACAGCAGACCATCTGACAATAATTCACAAAAACCTGTTGAAACCAGACCGAATTCCAAAGGGGATAATTATGAGATGAAAAACAAACCTGTGGAACAGCCTACTTTTGAACAAAGACCTCAGCAAAAACCTTCTCAACAGGAAAAGCCGGCTCAAAAACCTACTTACGAACAAAAACCGCGGGACAATAATCAGTATCAGTCTCCTTCAACACCTCCGAGAAATAACAATTCTCCAGGAGGTAGCAGAGGCGGAAACAGTTCACCGGCACCTAGTCAGGGGCCGAGAAAGAGATAACATAATCCACGTATATTATGTATAAAGCAATTATAACGGGAGGAATTGGACTACTATGTTCAATTCCTTCATTTTCCCAGAATGATATTGACGCAATGCGTTATTCCCAAATAACATTCGGAGGAACTGCACGTTTTTCATCGATGGCCGGCTCAATGGGTGCTATTGGAGGTGATATCTCCACCTTGAGCTTCAACCCGGCAGGTATTGCGGTTTTTCGTAAAACAGAGATCTCTATCACCCCTTCCGTTTATTCATCATCCACCAACTCAACTTATAACGGCTCTTTGTCTTCCGACAGAAAACTGAATTTTAATCTTGGAAACATCGGCTTAGTGGCTACTTACAAAGTAAAAGATACCACAAGCGGCTGGCAATCACTGAATTTTGGTATCGGATATAACAAAACCAATAATTTTCATAATCGCATCGATATAAAAGGCGACAATACAAGCAGTTCACTATTAGATGTTTTTGTTGCAAATGCCAATGGTCACAGTGATAATAGTTTTGATGGATTTTCTACCGGACTTGCCTGGACTACCTACTTATTCAACCCCTTAGACTCCAATAATAATTACTATCATGTGATCACTAATTATGGACAGACTCAACGTAAATCGGTGGAAACAAAAGGAGGAATGGGTGAAGGAGTTTTTAGCTTCGGAGGTAATTACAGAGAAAAACTTCTTGTTGGTGCCACTCTTGGATTAGTAAAAGCACGCTATGAAGAACAATCAATTTATCAGGAAACAGATGAGCAGGATACAATAGGCGGATTTAAATCATTTAAATATGTGCAAAACCTTGCCATAAGCGGAACGGGTTTTAATTTCAAGGTTGGTATGATCGTTAAACCAAACGATTGGCTGCGTATAGGGGCCGCTATTCACACTCCGACAGTTATTAATTTAACAGATAATTACAGCAGTTACATGGAATCGGATCTGGACAGCATTAGCTGGGCGGATTCTTCAAAAGAAGGCTCTTTTAAATATTCTGTAACAACTCCTTATCGCATGATTGCCAGCCTCGGCTTTATCATCAACAAAATGGCCCTTATAAACATAGATTACGAGTACATTGATTATTCACAGGCACAGCTTAATTCTCGTCCAAATGTATTTTCTGATGTTAATTCAACCATCAGACAAAAATACTCATCTACGGGAAACCTAAGAATTGGCGGTGAGATCAGATTTGATCCAATCGCTTTCCGTTTGGGTTATGCTCTTTATGGTAGTCCGTTCAAAAGTGGGGACAATCAATCATCACACCGATCAAGTATAACAGGAGGAATTGGCTACAGGATCAACAATTTCTTCGCTGATTTTGCGTATGTCCGCACCTTCTACAACGAAACAAGCTATCTTTATAATTACCCCACTGCAACTCCTGTAAACAATGATTTTAAAAATTCCAGCTTTATGGTTACCCTAGGAGTTCGATTCTAATTCATATTTGTTTGTGATCAAAACCGTCTTTCTTCCCAGAGGAAAGGCGGTTTTGTTTTTAATAATTTTTGTTGAAAACTTGTTAATACAAAAATTTGTTATAATTTTAATATATCAAAACAAATACTATGAAAACATTTTCTTTGTTTATTGCTGTCACTTTCAGCACTATGGTAATTGCGCAGTCAGCTAATTGGAAACAGGTAGGAAAGGCCGGGGATTGGGCTAATGCAGGGCTTGCTGCGGAGTCAAACGGCAAGATATATACGATAGAAAAATCTGGAACATTGATAATGACAGACCCACAGACGGGAGTTTCCAAACAAATTGGAAAATCTGAGTATCAAAATACAAGATTTCTCTTTCCAGGCAACACTGTACTTTATACAATAGAAACCGGAGGCTCTCTTTATTCTATTAATATCACTGACGGTAGCTGGAAACAAATCGGCAAACAGGGAGTATGGGAAAATATGGTTGCAGGAGCTATTTTAAACGGAAAACTTTATAGTGTTGACAAAAGTGGGGTGTTATTATCTACAGATCTTTCCAGCGGGGACTCAATGCCGATTGGGAATGCGGAATTCACCCGTGCCGCACGACTTTGGTCTGCAAAAGGGAAATTATACATGCACGACCAAAGCGGTTCGCTTTATGAAGTAAATTTGACAGATGGGAGCTCCAAACAAATTGGTGCTACAGAAGGTTGGGCTGACACAAAAACAGGTGTTATTATCAATGATATGCTCTATACTGTAGAAATCAGCGGCACTTTGTATGAAACTGACCTCAGCAATGGAAAATGGAAACAAATTGGAAGCTCAGATTATCAGAATACTATTCTTATGACCGGAACCGGGTCTAAAATTCATACTATTGAATCTTCTGGCTCGCTTTACGAAATAAATATTCAGTAAAATTACTTACTTTTTAATATTGCCTCATAACCCTTCCATAGGACCTTTCAACGATTAAGCTCCTTTGGGACGTCTGATTCTTCTTAACTTTGTAGTAAACAACAGAAAGGAAGAATTATGAAAACGAACGCAAAATTGATCATCGCATTTTCAACACTTGCTCTAGCCTTTCTGGCTTTCAGAAAGTTCATTTATACAGCTAAATTGAAAGCAGTAAATATGTTAATGACGCAAGGAAAATGGAAGGTTAATCAATACCGTGATAACGGGGTTGATGAAACCAGCAATTATACAGGTTATGAGTTTCTATTTAAGCCGAACGGTACACTGGTAGCCATGAAGGATAATAATATGTTAAGCGGACATTGGAAAAGTGAAGTTGATAAAAAAGAAACAAAGTTGAGTATTGACTTTGACTCAGCTTCCGATCTTGACGAATTATCTGAAGATTGGCAGGTCCTAAATAAAACAGACCACTCTATTGAGTTAGAAGAACCGGCTACCGGATATAGTGGAATAGACTATTTGAATCTTGAACGAATCTCATAATTAAGTAAATAAAAAATCCCCTCTGGAAATTCCAAAGGGGATTTTTTTATGTTTGATAATTATGCTTTTTGAGGCTTTCCAGTTAAAATATCTGCATCAACAAGGATTCTACCGCAATGCTCACATACGATCACTTTCTTGTGTGTACGGATATCAAGCTGACGTTGTGGGGGGATTTTATTAAAACAACCTCCGCAAGCATCACGCTCAACGGTTACAACACCTAAACCATTCATTACATTTCCACGGATACGCTTATAAGCATTTAATAAACGCTCTTCGATCATTCCTTCTGAATTTTTCGACTTCTTCAATAAAGAATCTTCTTCTTTTTCAGTTTCAGCAACAATTTCATCAAGTTCTTTTTGCTTCAGCTTAAGATCTTTTTGTCTGTCCTTTAATTCTGCTTCAGAAGTTTCAATTATTTCTTTCTTAGCAATGATATTGGCTTTGAATTCCTTAATTCTTTTTTCCGCTAACTGGATCTCAAGATTTTGAAATTCAATTTCTTTTGTGATGGCGTCATACTCGCGATTATTACGAACCTTACCTTGTTGAGCTTCGTATTTTTTGATCAATGCAGCAGCATCTTTCATTACATTCTTTTTCTCAGTAATGCCATCCTCAAGATTTTTTAATTCTTCAGTTAGATTATTGACGCGGGTCTCAAGCCCGGCAACAATATCCTCAAGGTCTCTTACTTCCAAAGGCAATTCACCTCTTACAGTTCTGATCTTATCTATTTTTGAATCGATCTGCTGCAATTCGAACAATGTTCTCAATTTTTCCTCTACAGAAATATCGTCAGTTTTAGCTTTTGCCATTTTTTATAAATAGTTTATTGGATTTGTATTGATTTTTGACAAATGGAGTGCAAATGTACTAAATTTTTTCTTTAAAATATCATAAAATATTTCACCTGTAACATCCACTACAACTATTTGATTCTCAGAATCAAAGAACTGGTGGTACTTAAAGTCTGAAGTAACAAAAAAATCCGCTCCGGCACGAATGGCATCGGATAATAAAAAGCTGCCTGAACCCCCACAAACAGCTACCTTCTCAACTTTTTTCTCCTTTAGTGCCGTAAACCTTACACTTTCAGATCTCATAACAGCTTTTATATGCTGCAAAAATTTCATCTCTTCCATTGGCTCAATTGATCCTATCATTCCGCTTCCAACTTCCTGATTAAAATTGTCCAAAGGAATGAGATCATAAGCCACTTCCTCATAAGGATGGGCTTTGATCATGGCAGAAAGAACCTTTTTTTCGAGATATGCCGGCAAAATAGTTTCGATCTTTATTTCCGTTTCATGATGCTGTTCACCGATCTTACCTACATAAGGATCTGCATTTTCTCCCGCCCTGAATGTACCGGTTCCAAAACTATTAAAACTGCATTCATCATAATCACCTATTGCTCCGGCACCGGCAGAAAAAATTGCTTTCCTCACCTCTTCAGCTTTTTCCTCAGGACAAAATGTTACCAGTCTCTTTAACTTATTTCTTTGTGGAGCAAGGATCTTACAATTCCTGATACCCAATTTTTCCGCGATCTTTGCATTAACACCTTCCTTTATACTATCAAGGTTCGTATGTGCAGCATAAATAGCGATATCATTTTTAATTGCTTTTATAATAACACGTTCAACATAATTATTTCCATTGAATTTCTTTAATCCCGAAAAAACAATAGGATGATGAGCGATAACCAGATTGCACCCCAGCTTAATTGCTTCATCTAAAACAGCTTCCGTACTATCCAGACAAATAAGCGCAGCAGTAATATCCATGTCATGGTTTCCGCATATCAATCCGGCATTATCATAACTTTCCTGATAAGCAAGAGGAGCGATACTTTCCAAATGATCAGTTATTTCTTTTAATTTCATATGTGGATTATTTGATCGTTATAGTCATAAGATATACAACAGTAGTTTTGTTCCACTTTAATCTGTTATCGAAAGGCTATTTCATGTTAAAATTAGCATATTAGTAGATTTGCAAATGTACCAATTTGTAAATAGTAATAACACAGCTAATATGCTCCTTTCCACATTAATTTGTATTTTAGGGCTGTGAAGTTTATACGAATACTCGCTTTTCCACTCTCCCTTCTATACGGAGCCATAGTTGCCTTTCGCAATAAATTATATGACTGGAAAGTTTTGACATCAAAGCAATTTGATTTGCCTGTGATCTCCGTTGGCAATCTGTGTGTTGGCGGCACAGGCAAAACGCCTCATATTGAATACCTGATTCGTTTACTAAAATCTGAATTTTACATTGCTGCCTTAAGCAGAGGTTACGGAAGAAAAAGTTCAGGGTTTATTTTAGCTGATACACAATCAACAGCTGCAGATATAGGTGATGAACCTCTTCAGTTTAAACGTAAGTTTAATAACGTAAGAGTAGCGGTAGATGCAAAACGAGTTCACGGAATAAAAGAACTTCTTAAAAACTATCCTTCTCTTCAATGCATTTTATTGGATGACGCGTTCCAGCATAGGGCAGTAATGCCAGGACTTTCAATAGTACTAACGGATTATAGTAAATTATATGTAAATGATCTGATTGTACCATCAGGAACCCTAAGAGAATTTAAAAGCGGAATCTCGCGTGCTGAAATAATCATAGTCACTAAATGCCCAACCATTCTTCTTCCGATTGAACGTAAAAGACTCATCTCAGAACTCAAGCCTCTACCACACCAAAAAGTTTATTTTTCATACATTAAGTATGGTGATTTTCAGCCTATCAGCAGTGATATGAAAAACCCATTCCCTAAAGAATTTTATTTTGAACGTAACTATTCTATTCTGCTTCTTACAGGGATAGCAAACACATCGTCTCTGGAATATTACCTGAAAGACAAAGTAAAGAATGTTGAAAGAGCTAAATATGCTGATCATCACAGCTACACCGTAAATGACATTAATGCTATTAAAAAAATATTTAATAATATTGCACCGGCTAATAAGATCATACTAACAACAGAAAAAGATGCTATGAGACTTAAAAGCCCTCAGTTTTCAGATGCTTTAAAGGACCTTCCTGTTTTTTATATGCCTATTGAAATTGATTTTCACGATAAGGATAAAGAGTTATTCAATGAACAGATAATACATTATGTTAGAACAAATCAAAAAAACAGCAGCTTACATTCAAAGTAAAATAGATGTTCAGCCAGAAATTGGAATTATACTGGGAACGGGGCTTGGCGGACTTGTTAAAGAAATTAATATCAAGCATACAATTACGTATGAGGAAATTCCAAACTTTCCTGTTTCAACAGTTGAAGGACATTCAGGAAAACTGATCTTCGGTGAACTTGGCGGAAAAAATGTTGTTGCCATGCAGGGACGTTTTCATTTCTATGAAGGTTACAACATGCAGCAGGTAACCTATCCTGTTCGTGTCATGAAATTTCTCGGTATTCAGAAATTGTTTGTTTCCAATGCCTCAGGCGGAGTGAATTCAGATTTTGAGATTGGTGATTTGATGATTATCAATGATCACATTAATTTTTTTCCTGCTCATCCGCTTACCGGAAAGAATCTTGCTGAGATCGGACCGAGATTTCCGGATATGAGTGAGGCATATAGTAAGGAAATAATTGCTAAAGCTAAAAAAGTAGCTTCTGCCAATAATATAAAAGTTCAGGAAGGAGTTTACCTTGGTTTATCTGGACCAACTTTCGAAACTCCGGCCGAATACCGCATGGTGAAGATCCTCGGAGCTGATGCTGTAGGTATGAGTACTGTCCCTGAAGTAATTGTTGCACGACATATGGGAATTCCCTGTTTCGCGATTTCAATTATTACCGACCTTGGCGTAGAGGGAAAAATTGTTGAAGTCACTCATGAAGAAGTGCAGCATGTTGCTGCTCAGGCTGAGAAGAAAATGACACTGATCATGAAAGAGCTAATGAAAGAATTATAATAGAACTTAAAATTGTGATCCTCCTCCGGGAGGATTTTTTTTGCCTTTATTTTCCTTATCTTTATTGGACAATTCCGTTTATAATGAAAAGCTTTTTGTCAATCATAAGTGTGTTTTTTATCAGCCTCTTAAATGCTCAGGTTGATAAAACTTTTAATTCCTCAGACATTTCAGCTTATGAACAAAAAGCTCATGAAGGAATGTTCAGAGCAGTTGAAGCCGGAGCAGTGAATAATTATGATATCAACTATCACAGATGTAATTGGGAGATCAATCCATCAATAAGATATATCAGAGGAAACATCACCACGTATTTTAATCCAACATCCTCCGGATTTAATAAAATGCAATTTGATCTTGATACGATTTTCACAATTGACTCTATTGTTTATCAAAACCAAAACCTCAGTTATAATAAATTATCGGGTGGAATCTTAGAAATTGATCTGCCTGCAATTCTTCCGATCGGAATCCAGGATTCAGTAACTGTTTATTACCAGGGGATACCCCCAAGCACGGGATTTGGTTCTTTTATTCAAACTTCTCACGGTGCAGCTTCTACTCCAATTATATGGACATTATCAGAACCTTTTGGCGCTAAGGATTGGTGGCCTTGTAAACAGGACCTTAATGACAAGATAGATTCGTTAGATATAATTATTATAACACCTTCGGCATACCGCGCTGCAAGTAACGGAATTCTTGTTTCCGAAATACCGGGTTCAACAAAAACGATCTATCACTGGAAAACAAAGTACCGCATAGCCGCTTATCTTGTAGCTTTAGCCGTTACAGATTATACTGTTTATTCAGATTATGTCCCCCTCTCCTCAAACGACTCAATAGAAGTACTTAATTATGTTTACCCTGAAAGTATTACTGATGCACAGGCCGGAACCGCATCAATTGTAGATATAATTACTTTTTTTGACAGCCTTACAATTGTTTACCCTTTCGCTGATGAAAAATATGGTCATGCTCAATTTGGCTGGGGAGGCGGAATGGAGCATCAGACTATGAGTTTTGTCGTTTCGTTTAGTTACTCTCTGCTTGCTCACGAGTGCGCACATCAATGGTTTGGAGATTACATAACATGCGGAAGCTGGGAGGACATCTGGCTTAATGAAGGCTTTGCTACTTATTTTGAAGGATTAACAGTAGAACGTTATTTTCCCCAAAACTGGCAGAACTGGAAAAACGACAAGATAAATAGTATTACTCAGCACCCGGGCGGCTCTGTCCTCTGCGATGACACCTCTTCTGTAGGAAGGATATTTGACGGGCGTTTAAGTTATAATAAAGGCTCTTATTTATTACACATGCTTCGCTGGAAACTTGGCGATTCGGTATTTTTCACAGCATTAAAAAATTATCTGAATACTCCGGGCTTATCTGCAAACTATGCAAAGACTCAAGATCTGATCAATGTATTACAAACTACAAGCGGACAAAATCTCAGTAATTTTTTTGATCAGTGGTATTATAATCAAGGTTATCCTTCTTATCAGATCATGTATGGACAAAATAACGGGACGGTGAACGTTACTATAAACCAAACCCAATCCAATCCTTCTGTTACCTATTTCCAGATGCCCGTACCTATCAAATTTATTGGTGTTACAAAAGATACAACAATTGTTTTTGACAATACTTTTCAAGGTCAGTCATTTACAGCAAGCGTAAATTTTCCCATTCTATATGCTCATTTCGATCCGGAACTTCATATACTTTCCAGAAACAATTCAATAATAGGTATACTGGATCCTAATTTAACACCAGGTAAAGTTGAAGTATATCCAAATCCGGCTACCGACAAGCTTTCACTTACATTTCAGTTGAAGGATGAAACAGAATTGTCACTGGAAGTATTTGATGTCAAAGGAAAAAGAGTCCTTAACATGAAACATACAGCTATCAGAGGCAGATCTTCGGCCTCAATTGATATTAACAGTTTAAGCATAGGCCTTTATGAATTAAGGATCAGTGCAAATGATTTCAGCACCACCCAGAAGATCATTAAAAAATGATTTAAGCGGAGAGATACAATCAGCAGATTTAATAAAAATAAAGGTTAAATATTCGTATCTTTCGTGCTTTAATTTTTGTTTATATAATGAGCATTTACGACAAATACGAAGCTGTAATTGGCCTGGAGATCCATACACAATTATCCACAAAAAGTAAAGCATATACTGCAGACTCAACAGAGTATGGTGTTTTACCAAACACGAATGTAAGCCCTATATCTCTTGGGCATCCCGGCACGTTGCCCTATTCAAATAAAAAAGTTATTGAATATGCAGTTCGACTTGGACTTGCAGTTAAGAGTGAAATTCGTGAGGTGAATGAATACGCTCGCAAAAATTACTTCTATGCCGATCTTCCAAAAGGATATCAGATCACCCAGGACAAAACTCCGATCTGTACAGGTGGCCACATCACTATCAAGTTGGATAACGGAACCGAAAAAAATATAAATATTACCAGGATACACATGGAAGAGGATGCAGGAAAAAGCATTCATGATATTGATCCTACGGATACCCTGATAGATTTGAACAGAGCAGGTGTCGCTTTATTGGAAATAGTTAGTGAACCTGAACTCAGAAGTGGAGAAGAAGCTTATAAGTATTTGACTGAAGCGCGCAAGCTTGTTCGATATCTTGATATCTGTGATGGAAACATGGAAGAAGGAAGTATGCGTTGTGATGCCAATGTTTCTGTAAGGTTAAAAGGGGCAAAGGAATTTGGAAGAAGAACAGAAACAAAGAACATGAATTCGATGCGTAATGTTCAGCGGGCAATTGAATATGAAATAAAAAGACAGATAGAAGCGATTGAAAGAGGCGAAGAGATCTCTCAGGACACAATGAACTTCGATGCAGTCACCGGAACAACTTCGGTTTTAAGAAGCAAGGAAATGGCAAATGATTATCGTTATTTTCCTGAGCCCGATCTACAGCCTGTCATAGTTACAAAAGAATACATTGAAGAAGTTAAAAGAACATTACCTCCTTTACCAAACGATCTTTTTAAAAAATATATCGGCCTTGGACTTTCTGCATATGATGCCGGAGTACTCACCGATTCTAAAGAAATTGCTTTGTATTTTGAAGATATCATTTCAAAAACAAAAAATGCAAAGGCTGCATCCAACTGGTTGACTGTGCAGATTAAATCTTATCTGAATGACAATGCACTTCATATTTCCGATTTTAAAATAACCGCTGAGCGCATTGCTCAGTTGGTTGATCTTATTGACTCCGGAAAGACAAGTCATACCATTGCTGTTCAGAAGATCTTTCCAAAAATGATGGAAGAGCTGGATAAAAGTCCGGCAATGATAGCCGAAGAAAATAACTGGATACAGGAAAGTGACAGCAATGCTTTAACTGATCTTGCAAAACAAGCAATTGCTAAATTTCCTGATAAAGTCGCAGAATATAAAGCAGGAAAAACAAATCTGCTTGGGCTTTTCATGGGAGAAATGATGAAATTATCCAAAGGTAAAGCGGATCCAAAAGTTGCAAATGAGCTTGTAAAAAAACTATTAGACGAATAAAAAAACACACAATGAAAATCCAGAACACTTTATTAATGCTGCCGTTTGCACTGATATTTGCTTGTACAGATACCGATGCATCATCAAACACAGATCTTGAATTGAAAGGAAAGCTTAGAAATGCACATGGTGAAAACATATACCTTGAGCAGCTTTCTCCGGAAGCGGTAAAACCAATTGACACTGCGCAGATCAGTGAGAGCGGTGAATTCACAATGACAGCGCCTATTACAGAAACCGGTTTTTACAGATTAAAGATCTCGGATAAAAATTTTGCAACATTAATTCTTGATGCCGGCCAGCATGTTACAATTTCAGGAGATGCTCAAGATCTGGGAAATACTTATAAAGTAGAAGGTTCTCCTGATTCTGAATTATTTTGGGAACTCAACAAAAGATCAGCTGATAATTTTCGTCAGCGTGATTCATTACAAAAAGTATTTCAGGCTTTTATGAATACTGCAAAAATGGATTCTGCAAGAGTTGATTCAATGAGTAAAGCTCTTGAAAAACCATATACGAAGCTTATTAACGAACATAATAAATATCTTCAGACCTTTATCGAATCTCATTCTTCTTCCTTTGCTTCATTAGCTGCAATCCAACAGCTTCCAGCAGAAGATTATCTTGAAACTTACATTAAGCTTGATGAAGGGCTTTATAAAAAATATCCGACATCCGGTTACATTAAATCTTTTCACGAAAGTGTTTCTTCACAGAAAAAATTGGCTATCGGTACTCCTGCACCTGAGATCACAATGAAGACAACGGATGATAAAACGTTATCTCTTTCATCTTTAAAAGGAAAAGTTGTTCTTGTAGATTTTTGGGCGTCATGGTGCGGCCCTTGCCGCGCTGAAAATCCAAATGTTGTAAAAGCATATAACAAATACAAGAGTAAAGGATTTGACATTTTTAGTGTTTCCCTGGATAAAGACAAGGACAAATGGATCGCAGCAATAGCGAAAGACATTTACGTGGAGAAGATCTTGAGAAAAAACTTGAGGAAGTATTGAAATAAAAATTGCTTACTTGAAAATAAGTCAGCTTAATTTATTATGAATCAAAAACGATCCGTCCTCTTCACATTTTTATTTTTCCTGATATCAGGTGGGTTAAATGCGCAAATTTATTTTCAACAGGAAGTTAATTATACTATTAACGTAAAGCTTGATGATGTAAAAAACGAACTTTCTGCGCAGGAAAGCATTGAATACATCAACAATTCTCCTAATGAGCTTACTTTCATTTATATGCATCTGTGGCCAAATGCATATAAAGACAATACAACTCCTCTCGCCAAACAAAAATTAGAAAACGGAGAAACGAACCTCTTCTACTCAAATGATTCAGAAAAAGGTTTTATTGACTCAATAGATTTTAAAGTGAACGGACTCGCTGTGAAGTGGGAGCTTTTAAAAGACAGTATTGATATCTGTAAGATATTTTTGAATGAACCCTTAAGAAGCGGCTCTAAAATATTGATCACTACTCCATTTCATGTTAAGATCCCTTCCGGAGAGTTCTCTCGTCTCGGACATATTGGTCAATCTTACCAGATCACTCAATGGTATCCTAAACCGGCTGTATATGACCGTAACGGTTGGAATTATATGCCTTATCTGAATCAGGGTGAATTCTATTCGGAGTTTGGAAGCTTTGATGTAAGCATAACTCTTCCTAAAAATTATGTTCTGGGGGCGACCGGAGATATGGTAAATGGCGAAGATGAATTAAAATGGCTGGAAGAAAAAGTTCATGAGACCGAAGCAATAGAATATTTCGACCCGAAAGACCTTGGCTTTCCCCGTTCTGATAGTGCCTCTAAAACTCTTCGATTTAAGCAAACCAATGTTCATGATTTTGCATGGTTTTGTGATAAGAGATATCATGTTCTTAAAGGTGAAGTTCTAACACCTCATACAAAACATAAAGTTACTACGTGGGTAATGTTCACTAATGCAGAGGGTAATTTATGGAAGAAAAGTATACCATACATGAATGACGCGATTCATTATTATTCATTGTGGAACGGAGATTATCCATATAATCATTGTACTGCCGTTGATGGGACTATTAGTGCAGGAGGAGGAATGGAATATCCTAATATCACGGTGATTGGGTCTTCAGGAAACGACTTCCAGCTCGATGTGGTTATTACACATGAAGTTGGACATAACTGGTTTTATGGCATGCTAGGCTCTAACGAAAGAGAACATCCCTGGCTTGATGAAGGTCTTAATTCAGCAAATGAATTACGTTATATAACAACAAAATATCCGAACAAAAAACTTGCAGATGAGCTAATGACTCTTATTAGCAAAGGTTTACACCTGCGTCACTTTGAATATAAATTCCAATATTACCTTACTTATCTTATATCTGCTTCTAAAAATGAAGATCAGGCGATAGAAAACGCATCTTATGACTACACTGAACTTAATTATGGCGGAATTGTATATTCTAAAACAGCTGTAGCTTTTGATTACCTGAAAAAATATTTAGGTGATGAAGTTTATGATAGAGCAATGAGAAAATATTTTGACGAATGGCATTTCAAACATCCGCAACCCAATGATCTAAGAAAGATCTTCGAAAAAGAATCAGGAAAAGATCTGAGCTGGTTTTTTAATGACATGATCAAATCCACAAAAAAACTGGATTACAAAATTGCATTCGTTAAGAAGCGCAAGGATGGTGCCTGGGATATTGGTGTAAGAAACACAGGAAAAATAAAGGGTCCTTTGATCATCTACGGAATTAAGGATAAAAAGCCGATAGGCGAAGTAATGTATGAAGGATTCGAAGGTAAAGCCATGCTGAGCTTTCCTCCTTCCAAGATTGATTATTTCAGGATCGATTATCCACAGGATATGCCGGAGATCAACAGAAACAACAACACAATGCGTACACATGGCTTGTTTAAGAAGGTTGAACCGATCAGGCTACAATTTCTTGGAAGTATTAATGATCCAACAAAAACTCAGCTGTATTGGACACCTGTTGCAGGATGGAATAATTATAATAAATGGATGGTAGGTGTTGCTTTTTATAACAACATATTCCCACAAAAAAAATTCGAATTTGAGATCATGCCGATGCTTAGTTATTCAACAAATGATTTTGCAGGATATGGTCATGCAGCATATAATATTTTCCCTGAAGGAAACTTATTTCAAAAAATATCTTTTGGTATTACAGCAACACGTTATGCATATTCTAATTTACCTTTCGATATGAATTTCAACAAATTTGCTCCTGAGGTTAATTTCGAATTTAAAAAAAGTTCAGCAAGAAGTCCGTTTACACATTCTATCCGCTACAGGAATATTACAATTATTCTGGATTCCTATAAAGGCAAGTACGAATTCAATCCTCCTGTTTACAGCAGAGATACTGTTATTTATAACTACAATGATCTTACCTATCTATTCAAAAGGAAACATGCAGTCACACCTTATAGTATAGGTTTAAATGTGCAGGAAGGCCAAGAAATGATCAAAACATCACTTACTGCCAATTACAGTTATAAATTTAAAAACAAGAATAAAAGTTTTGATGTACGTTTATTTGCCGGAGCATTCATCGCGACTACTTTAAGAAATGCAGGGAACTATCGATTCAGAATGAGCGGATGGAGAGGATCCCAGGATTATTTATATGATAATATCTATCTTGGAAGAACAGAAACAGAAGGAATACTTGCTAATCAATTTGTTGAAAATGATGGAGGTTTTAAATTCTATTCACCAAATGGACAGTCAGGAAAATGGCTGGCAGCTTTAAATCTCAGATCATCTCTGGGGAACATGAAGATCCCTTTATCTTTGTATGCCGATATAGGTACATGTGGTTCAGATGTTATAAACAAGGACCAATTACTTTATGATGCGGGAATTTGCTTATCGATCAGGAAGAATATGTTTGAAATATTCTTTCCAGTTCTTATCTGTAACGACTTTAAGGAATATAAGAAAGCAAATGATTTAAAATATGAAGAAACGATCAGGTTTACATTAAACCTCAATCTTATAAATCCATTTGAACTTGCAAGAAATTTTTCTTTCTAGAAATCATAATGAAAGCAAACAAAAAAATATATTTCGCGTCTGATTTTCATCTTGGGGTTCCTGATTTTGAGAAAAGTCTTGAACGTGAGAAACTGATCGTTCAATGGCTTGATGAAATTAAAAAGGATGCAGAAGAGATCTATCTGATGGGCGATGTATTTGACTTCTGGTTTGAGCACACTCATTCCGTTCCAAAAGGTTTTGTCAGATTGTTAGGCAAGATCGCGGAGATCACCGATTCAGGAATACCTATCCATTTATTTACCGGCAATCATGATATGTGGATGTTTGATTACCTGCCTAAGGAATTAGGAGTAACCATCTATCGTTCGCCAATCAGCAGAACATACAATGGAAAAAAATTTTATTTAGGACATGGAGATGGATTAGGTCCTGGAGATCATGGATATAAATTCATCAAAAAAGTATTCGCGAATAAAGTGAGCCAATGGCTGTTTGCGCGCTTACATCCTAATTTGGGTTTCGGCATGGCTCATTTCTGGTCGCGTAAAAGCAGGGTTTCTAACGGTCCAAAGGATCAGGCATTCCACGGAGAAGAAAACGAATGGCTTGCAATCTACGCCAAAGAAGTTTTAAAAAAAGAGCATTACGATTACTTCATCTTCGGTCATCGTCATCTGCCTCTTGATATAAAACTACAGGAAAATAGCCGGTATGTGAATCTTGGTGAATGGGTAAATTACAATACTTACGGAGTATTTGACGGCAGTGAGCTAAAGCTTTTAAATTACAAGAAGTGATTTTGTATTAAGCCAATTTCTGAATAAGATCACAAACTCTGCTTGAATATCCATATTCGTTATCATACCACCCGATAACCTTTACCATATTACCTATCACCGAAGTAAATTCTGCATCATAGATACATGAATGAGAATTACCAACAATATCAATTGAGACAATCGGTTCCTCCGTATATTCAAGAATGCCTTTAAGCTTACCTTCTGCCGCTGCTTTAAAAGCGGCATTTATTTCTTCTACTGTCACTTCTTTTTTAAGCACGCAGGTTATATCAGTTAAAGAACCATCCGGCACAGGAACGCGCATCCCACATCCACCAAGTTTACCTTCAAGATGAGGAAAGATCTTTGTAATTGCCTTTGCTGCACCTGTGGATGTAGGCACTATTGATAATGCAGCCGCTCTGGCTCTTCGCAGATCTTTGTGCGGAGCGTCATGCAGTTTTTGGTCTCCGGTATATGAGTGAACTGTTGTGATATAACCATCTTCCAATCCCCAATTTTCATCAAGTATCTTTATCATTGGTGCTGCACAGTTAGTGGTGCATGAAGCATTTGATATGATATTGTCATCAGGCAAGAGTATCTCATCGTTAATTCCCAACACAACTGTTTTTACATCATTAGAATTCGGAGGTGCGGAAATTATCACTTTTTTCGCTCCTGCCAGAATATGCTTACCTGCGGATTCTTTAGTAAGAAAAAAACCGGTGGATTCCAGAACAACATCAACCTTCAGATCTTTCCAGGGCAAATTAGCAGGATCTTTCTCAGCATATATTGTGATCTTTTTTCCATTAACAATAATTGCTTTATCCTCAAACTTAACCTCTGCGTTTATTATTCCGTGAACAGAATCATATTTGAGCAAATGAGCGAGTGTACGGCTATCAGTAAGATCGTTAATGGCAACAACCTCTATATTCTGCTGTTTCAGCATTAAACGAAAAGCGACTCTTCCTATGCGGCCAAAACCATTTATTGCAACCTTGATTTTTTTCATTTTTGAAAAGAATTAATCTTTGGTAAAGATAAAATGAAATAAGCAGAAAATGAGGATAAAATTAAAAGCAGAAAGCTCTTTCTTTATGAAAGAGCTTTCTGCTTTTAATTTTATACAAATATTACTGTGTGATGATCAGCTTTTTGGTAGCAGCACGATCATTAACAATGAACTTAATAAAGTAAACTCCATTTCTTAAATTCAGATTTTCTTTTGAGATAGTTAAAGAATGATCTCCTTCAGTCTGATTGCTGTTTGCTTCAGCAAAAACAACTTTCCCAAGGACATCAAGCACTTCAATTCTCACAGATGATTTCTTTGTAAGACGATAAGAAACAGTACTTGTCTGGCTTGTAGGAT
This sequence comes from Bacteroidota bacterium, assembly GCA_021323165.1. Taxonomy (GTDB): domain Bacteria; phylum Bacteroidota; class Bacteroidia; order 2-12-FULL-35-15; family 2-12-FULL-35-15; genus 2-12-FULL-35-15. Next base: position 18,098 of record JAJTCJ010000102.1, read on the forward strand.
TAGGATACACCGAAAGAGTTGAAACTGCATCAATGTTTTCATCTATTCCAACAACACCTGAAATGTTGATATCATCAATATAAACATTATTACTTGCAACACCGGTAGTGTATTCAAATTTGAATCTTACATTACCTGTTGCAACTGACGCAGGAATCGGTACAGTTCTTAACGCCCACTGAGATGCTGTTGTAGGTACAAAGTAGTTTGGATTATATCCATTATTGATCAACGTGCTATCAGCAAACGTTGCACGCAATACCCAATTTTGACCGCAGTTAATAGAAGAATAAACTTTTAGTACATCATTAACATCAGCACCACTGCCTGCGCGTGAAGCTGCCGCACATCTGAATGTCATAACATTTCCGCTGGTGAATGACAGATCGTATGAAGGACTCACAAGATCATCGACATCATATTGATAATTGTCATGAGCAGTCATCACAACCGATTTATTGCTTAAATATCCTGTTGAGTTTGTTACGTTCCATGATCCGGGATTGCTATCATAATTATTGATCTGCCATTTTCCGTAAAAATCAGCATCATCTTCAAAATCTTCTGTAACAGAACCATCATATTGTATATCAGCGTAAGTAGCATCTACTCTTATAAAGTCCATTTTAATAATAGAATCTGAACCTGCTGCGGTATATGCTGTCAATGCAACTTTATACAATCCTGCAGTAGGATAAGTTACTGTAACCGTAGACATAGAAGTTGATGTAGCAGGAGATCCTCCGTAAAATGTCCATCTTACACTATCAGGTGTTGCATTTAAAATATTTTTTGTAAAAACAACTGTATTACCTGCGCAAATCCTGGTTTTATTGGAATAAAAATCAGGAGAAGGAACACAAACCTGAGGTGATGAAACACCGGTTGCGGCCAGGTTTGCAGAAGTCCATAAATTATTACGATAAGACACAGAACTTTGTAAAGCTGTACGCATTCTGTCCTTCTGTCCATTGGTATACATCTTTGAACAATAAGAATAATCCATGAAATTTTCGGTGTTCTCTATAACTCCGTTAGTTCCTGAAATACGAACACTGTCTACTCCAAATGTACCGGCAGCATCTTCAGCATTATATGCATAGATCCTGAAAGTTACAGGGCTAACACGAGTGAAAGAAGTAGCAAGAAGATTCACTTTACAACCTACCTGTGAAGCAGTTGAGTCATACTTCATCATAAACACCGTTGTAGTAGCTGGAGGTGTAGGTGGTGTTTGAAATAATTTCGGAATCCACAAATTTGTGTTTGTAGGACTGATTGTCGGAGTAAGATTACTTGCAAAATTGTTTATACTTGATCTTACAACCCAGGTTCTCGGACCTGTAGCAGAACGATTAACTGTAAACGAGACGGAAGACAATACCATAGAGGAATCAACACTCTTTGGGTAAACAGTGAATTCATAATACTTTGAAGTATTTACTGTTCCGGTAAAAGTATTATATGTGGTATCCGCATTAAAATTGCCGCCATTTGGAGCACCTAATCCCCAGTTACTAAATTCAAATCTTCCATTGGAAACAGAATTAGCACTAACACCGTTAGCTGTAAAACTGCTTAGTAGTATATTATCAGTAGTTGCGGTAGAAGTTGGGTCTGTAGTTCCGCTTGTTGTTGTAACATCGTTAAATTTATAAACAGCATCACTTAAATTTCTGAATGTACAAACATGCCCATATTTATCAACCGTGCTGCATCCTGTATGACCTTTTGTAACAGGAGTATCGCTTACTCCATCATCACCACACCCAACCCCTGGGTCATTTGTGCTACCCCAGGTGTGAGGAAGATTCAAATAATGTCCAATTTCGTGGGTTAAGGCTCTTGATGAGCCAACATTCGAAGTACCAATACTTCCGATATAATCATTTAAAATTATAATTCCATCATAAGGATATAGTGGACCGGCAGTGGCACCCGGATAATAGGCATAACCCGCAGTACCCACACTTGCCATTGTATTGATAACCCAAATATTCAAATATTTATCTCTTGGCCATGGATTCAGCTTTGAATTATCATCTGCATTATTTGTTTTATGAGAATAAATCCTGTCAATTCCGTTGGTGCAATTACCATTCGGATCAAGCTGAGCCAGCCTGAACTCTATTCTGCAATCAGCTGCACGAGTCATAAAAGCTGAATCGATACCACCGGAATTGGATGCTGAAACAACAGCAGCATCTGAATTTAACATTCTGAAATCCCTGTTAAGAATAGCCATTTGATCATAGATCTGGGCATCAGAAATATTTTCAGATCCATTAGTGTGAATTACATGGAACACCATTGGAATTATATATACCGTACTGTCATCAGCACTTCTGTGAGAAAAACTACTATTATCATTATCCTGAAGTTGACCTAATTCGGGATGCTGTAGATATAACTTTTTGAGTGCCTCTGTAGTTCCGCAATTCAATTGAGCAAAGGCAGAAATACCTGTTCCAAAAACTAAACTAAAAATTAGTTTGTAAAATTTATTTTTCATGTACATAGAATTATTTTATGGGATGTTAAAGCAAATATAATAATATTATCTTTTCATTATGGGTTTAGAGAAAGTTTTACTCCAAATTTATTTCATAAAAAAATTAAAAAATATGTTTTTCAGCATGATAAGAAGATCTCACCAAAGGCCCGCTTTCAACAAAACGAAATCCTTTTGAAAGACCGATCTCTTTATACTTTGCAAAAGCTTCCGGTCGAATGAATTCAGCTACAGGCAAATGTTTAGGAGTTGGTTGTAAATACTGTCCCATTGTTAAAACATCACATCCTGCAGACCTTAGATCGTCCATGGTTTCATAGATCTCCTGTTCAGTTTCTCCTAATCCCAGCATTATACCTGATTTGGTTTTTACTCCCGCATCATGAAGTCTTTTGATCACTTCCAGACTCCTGTCGTATTTTGCCTGTATCCTTACCTGCTTGGTTAGCCTCCGAACTGTTTCCAGGTTATGTGAAACGATATCAGGATTAACATCAATAATCCGCTGAAGATTCTCCCATTTCCCCTGAAAATCCGGTATAAGTGTTTCAAATTTTGTTTGCGGACTAGCTCTCCGAATTGCATTAATGGTTTCGACCCAAATGATAGAACCTCCATCCTTTAGATCATCACGGTCAACCGAAGTAATAACACAATGCTTAATATTCATTAAACGAACAGATTCGGCAACTCGTTCAGGCTCCTTTAAATCAGCGGGTAATGGACGACCGGTTGCAACAGCACAAAAGCCGCATGATCGTGTACAAATATTTCCAAGGATCATAAAGGTGGCAGTTCCTGCTCCCCAGCATTCACCCATGTTTGGACAATTACCGCTTTCGCAAATAGTATGAAGTTTGTGGGTAGAAACTATCTTTCTTACTTCAGCATATTCTTTTCCCGTAGGAAGCTTTACTCTAAGCCAATCCGGCTTACGCCTGAACTTTTGTTCAGCACTCTCAATAATAATTTCGGACATTTTTTTGTTCTGTGACTAAAACCATTTTTTACCCCAGATGATCTTGAGATACAATAAGGCAAAAGCCTGTTGGTTTCTATTATATGCCATCATTGGCAGTACTTTTGGATATATATCAAATATTACCCCAGTTTCAATAGCTTTAATGCTGTTATAACGGTCGGCATACTCAAAACTTAGGGCCAGTTTTGCATATCCTCCCGGGATAATCTTTGTTTCATCAATCCCTCTGAAAAACGAGGCTTTACCATAGATCACATCAATTGAATGTTCTTCCGGGTCATATTTTTCTGTTGACACTACGCCATCCTGCGGATCTCTGACAATTTCAAGATAAACCGGCTTAGCAAAGGCAAGTGTGACTCCAACGAAATAGGAATAACGTATTTCAACACTCTTTTTATCGCTTTTCTGATAAAGGACATTCTGATATCCAACACCCGGACGTAATAAGAAAAAAGAATTCAGTTTTCCATAATTAAAGCCCTTTGAATTTTCGAAAATTGAATTAACACTTTTAACTTCCTTGGGATGCTTAAAATTCTGAGCCTCTAGCTCCAGCATCCGCTTGCGTTTACCGGTTACATGCTGTCCACGTCTATACGCTAATCCAATCCCTCCTGCAGTGTGGGCATAAATTCCAAATGAAGATTCGTTCCGGTATAATACATTCAAATCTTCCCCATTTTGCAAACGGGTAAGATCATCTTTCAATTCCTGAGAAAAAACTCCGGTTGAAATAAATGTAATTAACAGAAATGAAGAAATCTTCTTTAACATTCAATTATCTTTGTTCTTA
>JAJTCJ010000166.1 GCA_021323165.1 Bacteroidota bacterium
TTAGTAAATTTGTATACTAAGTTTCTGATTTATTTGTTGGAATTAGTGCGCGAGGAAAGAATATAAAAATCAGCTTAAAATTATGTTAGCACAAGATCTAATTACAGACGAAATACCTCCTCTTAAAACATCCGATACCGGCCTTATGGCTATCAACTGGATGGATGAGTTTAAAGTTTCACACTTACCCATTGTAAGCAACAACGAATATCTGGGCCTGATCTCAGATACAGACATACTCGATCTCAACATCACAGACGATGAACTTGGTAAATGCAAATTATCCCTGATTCGCCCTTTTGTAAAAGAAAGTCAGCACATTTATGAGGTAATTAAAATGGTTTCGGCTATGAAGCTGACTGTTTTACCTGTCTTAAATGAGAATCTTCAATACATGGGATTGATACCATCCACTCACTTGCTTCAGCAATTTTCTACACTTGCTGCCACAAATGAACCTGGAGGAATCGTTGTTCTTGAAATGAATGTTCATGATTATTCCATGACCCAGATCTCACAGATCATTGAAGGAAACGATGCAAAAATATTAAGTTGTTATTTACGAAACCTTCCGGATTCCACCCAGATAGAAGTTACACTTAAGCTCAACAAGGAAGATCTTTCGGGAACCCTTCAAACTTTTTACCGCTATAATTACAACGTTAAAGCATCTTTTCATCAGCGTGAATTCATGGATGATATGAAGAACCGTTTCGATTCATTCATGAACTATATCAATATTTAAACGTTCTCCGCGGAGAAGGTCACAACTAATAGTTAATACTATGAGAGTAGCTATTTACGGGCGTTCAACCAGTGATAATCTTTCTGAACACATTCAGGCATTATTTCAGAAACTGAATGAATACAGTGCAGAAATTTACATTTATGGCCCTTTCTGCGATTATATCAGAAAAACTCTCCAGATCCCTTCTACTGTGAAATGCTTCAATACCCATGAAGATATTAAAGGTAAAGCCGATTTTATGCTGAGTGTAGGCGGGGACGGAACTTTCCTTGAAACCATCGCTTTTATAAGAGATTCACAAATTCCTGTTTTAGGTATCAATACCGGCCGGTTAGGATTTCTGGCGAATGTTGCCAAAACTGAAATAAATGCCGCAATTGATTCCCTTGCAAAAAATAAATTCAGTATTGAAAAGAGAGCTTTGCTGGCTGTTAAAGGTCCCGGGAATCTTTTTGGTGAGGTAAATTATGGATTAAATGAGCTCACCATCCTTAAAAAGGATTCTTCTCAAATGGTCACAATTCATACATCTATTAATGGAGAGTATCTGAATTCTTATTTTGCGGACGGACTTATCATTGCAACCCCAACCGGTTCAACAGCATACTCATTAAGCTGTGGAGGCCCTCTAGTAATGCCAGGCTCAGAAAACTTTGTGATCACACCTATTGCTCCTCATAATCTGAATGTACGGCCTCTCGTTATTTCAGACAACAGCATCATTACCTTAAAAGTAGAAGGAAGAAGTCCGAACTACCTTGTCACACTTGATTCCAGAAGTGAAACCATTGATGATTCCACAGAGCTTACCCTCAAAAAGGCCGACTTTTATATTCATCTCATAAAACTCGAAAATCAGCACTTCTTTAAGACCATCAGGAACAAACTTTTATGGGGTTTAGATAAGAGGAATTAACTTAAATTAACATCCCCTGCAAAGCAAAATTCCATTATATTTGCTTGCTTTTGTCAAAAAAATAAGTGTTATAAAATAAAGTAAAATCAAGCCTTATAAAGCCGTTTTGAAAAAATTGTTTCCCATATCACTGCTTTGCCTGTTTATTTTCACAACAGGTTATGCCCAGCACTCCAAAGGCAAGAGTTCTGAGTTGGGGATTTTCCTGGGAGGTTCGTATTACATTGGGGATATAAATCCACTTGTACATTTTGGTCCAATGACCAAACCTGCAGCAGGAGCAGTTTTTCGTTATAATTTAAATCCACGGTTTGCATTAAGAGCGAATGTTCTGTTTGGAAGTATTCAGGCTGATGATGCTATTGCCAAATCAGCAGCTCAGCAGCAGAGAAACCTTAATTTCAAATCACCTGTCACAGAATTTTCTATTCAGGCCGAATTTAATTTCCTTGATTACCAACTTGGTGATGAAAGAAAAAAATTCACCCCTTATATTTTCCTAGGGATCGGAGCTTTTAAATTTAACCCGGTAGCTACATACGACAATTACAGTTATACTCTTCAGCCATTAGGTACAGAAGGACAAGGGCTTGATGGCGGTCCAAAAAAGAAATATAAATTAACGCAGATATCAATTCCTTTCGGAGTTGGGATCAAAACCCATCTTTCAAAAAGGATCGGCCTTTCTATAGAATGGGGAATGCGTAAGACTTTCACAGATTATATCGATGATGTAAGTACAACTTATTATGATCCTGCTGCGCTGGCTGCATCTCACGGAGATGTTTCCGCTGTTGCATCAGATCCAAGCATCGGTACTGACCCAAATTATTCCAATGTTGGCAAACAACGTGGTGACCCGAACACTCAAGACTGGTATTCATTTGCCGGATTCGTCCTTACACTGAAATTAAAAGAAAAACGCGAAACTTGTCCGGGCGTTAATTAGAGAATGAGTTTAAAAGAAA
>JAJTCJ010000103.1 GCA_021323165.1 Bacteroidota bacterium
CCTGCACCTTTACGCTGAATGATAACACCCTGGTATTGCTGAACGCGTTCTTTTTCGCCTTCTTTAATTTTATAATGAACAGTTACAGTATCACCTGCTTTAAATTTCGGGTGGTTAGCTTTTGCGCCAAACTGCTCTTCTACGAATTGAATCAAATTACTCATAACTCTTTGTTTTATAATGTATTAATCGATACTCCCCTAAAAAGGAATGCAAATATAAGATTTTTTTTCTGATTCAAAACAAATCAGAGAAAATTTTTGTGTTTTTTAAGCCCCAATCACTATCTGTGATTGTTTAAAAACCTTAAATTAATCTAAAAGATCAGGTCTGCGCTCCTTTGTTCGCTCAATACTTTGCTCGTGACGCCAGTTCTCAATCTTTTCGGCATGTCCAGAAAGTAGGATATCCGGTACTTTCCAGCCATTAAATTCAGCAGGACGGGTATAAACAGGAGGAGCCAGGAGATTATCTTGGAATGAATCAGTAAGAGCTGAAGTTTCATCAGAGATCGCTCCCGGAATGATGCGGATGACACTGTCGCATATCACAGCTGCGGCAAGCTCCCCTCCGGAAAGGACATAATCTCCGATCGAGATCTCTTTGGTAATAAAATGGTCTCTTACCCGTTGGTCAACCCCTTTATAATGTCCGCAGAGAATAATAATGTTTTTTAGAGTAGAAAGCCGATTGCTTGTTTTTTGATTCAAAACATCACCATCAGGAGAAGTGTAAATAATCTCATCGTAGTTTCGCTCTTTTTTTAAAGCATTTATGCAATTTGCTATGGGTTCAATACTCATAACCATTCCCGCTCCCCCGCCAAAAGCATAATCATCAACACTTTTTTGTTTTTGGGTTGAATAATCGCGCAGATTTATCAGGTTCACTTCAACTAATCCTTTCTCGATAGCTCTTTTCAGGATACTATGCTGGAAGGGACTTTCCAGTAATTGAGGTAAAACTGTAATAATATCAATTCTCATAGGGCAAATGTAAACATTTTCTGTGCTCGGTTAAATTCCTTGTTTTTCATTATTGAATTATATGAGGAAAAAATACCACATAGTTTTTCTTCGGAATTGCCTGTCAATAGGTATTTTTGGGCCGCTTTATTCTTCAGTTATTCAATCTTGTTTGATCTTTAGAATTGCGTGAAATAAAATGATTTTAGATACTGCGGAAAAACAAATAACATTTAATGCTGAGAAGCAGATCTCATATGTTCGTGCCCTTGTAATTTTAGTTGGTACAATTACCTTTTTTACAATAGATGATCACTACATAAAAAAAAATCTATCTCATTTTCTTCTTGTCCTGATTTGGTTATACGGAGCTTTTGTTCTTTATTTTAAGCCCTATGAAAAATATCCGATCTTTCTTGCAAGCTGGTTCACATACATAAGCGATTGTTTTTTTGCAACAATATGGATCTATGCCACCGGTGGCTTTTTCTCTCCGTATTATGTAATGCTTTATACTTCCATTATTGCCGTTGCTTACAGATTTGATCTTAAAACAACTCTCTTCACTTCAAGTTTATACACAATTTGTTATTTCATGTTGATCTGGTATCTGGATCAGATGGAAGGTCATTTATCCTTTGTATTAGTAAGGATGAGTTTCATTTTTATAATAGGTTTTTTTGCGAATCTTATTACCAAAGAAACGTTAAACCAAACTGCGCAGAAGCTTCAGATGCAGTTGCTGGCAGAAGAATCGCAGCAAGCAGAAAAGAGGTTGGCGGAAAGCGAGGTCCGGCTAGCGGCTCTAAATGAGACCTTACGCTTAAAGAATAATATTTACAGCCATGCTGAAGAAAATGCTTTGCTGGGAAGTTACTCTCTGAATTTTGAAAATGGGAAACTCGAATATTCCGACAATCTGTTTCGTTTACTTGGCCATCAGCCCGGAGATTTTCAACCGACCTTTGAGAAGTACTTTTCATTTATACATCCCGATGAGCAGGAAAGAATAAGAACTTATGCGGAAAATACTCTTAAGGAACGTAGTGTTGCTCCCGCTTTTTTTCGTGCTGTGATAAATGGGGAGATTAAGCATTTAAAGATCACAGGTAAAACTATAAAAGAGAACAATGAGGAAATTCTTGTTGGTACTGTTCAGGATGTAACAGAAGATGTATTAATGCAGCAGGAATTGAGAAATAAAAATTTTGAGCTGGAACAGATGAATGAGCAGCTTGCTTCTTTTAATTATATTGCCAGTCACGACCTTCAGGAACCTGTGAGAAAGATCCAGATATTCAGTAATCTGATACTCGAAAAAGATTCAGATAATCTATCTGAAAAAACTAAAAATTACCTTGAAAGAATCTCTTCTGCAGGTTACAGAATGCAAAACCTAATCCTTGCATTTCTAAATTACTCTAAGATCAGTAATGCAGAAGTGGTATTTGAAAAGACTGATCTCAATCAATTGATGGAAGAGGTTAAGACAAATATTATTGATTTGATCCATGAAAAAAATGCAGTGATCGAATATCAGGAATTGCCTGTGATTTATGCGATGCCTTTCCAGTTTCAGCAATTATTCGTTAATCTCATAAGCAACTCAATTAAATACAGTAAACCTGATGTTCATCCCCATATCAGAATAACTTCCAAAATGGTGAAAGGGTCAAGTCTTAAAGTGGAGACAGCCGATCAGGAAATGAATTACTGGAAATTGACAGTAGAAGACAATGGGATAGGATTTGATACCAGATTTTCAAACAAGATCTTTGAAGTGTTTCAACGTCTGCACGCAAAGGATAATTACGGTGGAAGCGGAGTGGGGCTTGCAATCTGTAAAAAGGTGGTAGAAACTCACAGAGGGTTTATTGATGTAGCCAGCGTGATTGGAGAAGGCTCGGCATTCAATATCTATATACCTGTCACTCCCTGATCGGATCGCAGGAGTTTGAACAATTTTAATTTATAGCTGTTAAACTAATAAGTATCATAATGTGGTATCAGCTTCGTGCTTATTTTTTATTTTTAACTTTGAAATTCAACTAAACCAATAAATAAATATGTTAAACAAAATAAAAGCAATTTCTGCTGCGGTAGTTATAACTATTGCTAGCTCATCAGTAATGCAGGCTCAATTAAAGGTGCCGGCTCCAAGTCCTCTTCAAACGGTTAAACAGGCTTTCGGTTTATCGGATATTTCTATTGAATACTCTCGTCCGAGTGCAAAAGGAAGAGTTATCTTTGGTGATGTTGTTCCTTTTGGAAAAGTATGGCGTACTGGTGCAAATAATGCTACAAAAATTACTTTTGGTGATGATGTAAAAGTAGAAGGAAAAGAAGTTCCTGCCGGTTCTTACGCTTTGTATACAACACCTAATAAAGACAGCTGGGAAATAATGCTGTATAAAGATCTTACATTAGGAGGAAATGTAGCTGATTATAAAAAAGAAAACGAATTAATTCGATTTACTGTTAAGCCTAAAACGGTAAGTGAAAAGAAGGAAACTTTTACAATTGATATAGCTGATATGACTTCTAATTCAGCGAACATTGAACTTGTGTGGGAAAACACCCGAGTAGCGTTTAATGTAGTTACGGATATCGATTCAAAGATCATGAAGAATATTGAAACGAATGTAATAGGTGACAATCGTCCGTATTTCCAGGCTGCAACTTATTATTATGAGAACAATAAGGATCTTGCAAAAGCTTCGGAATGGGTAGATAAGGCAATTACTGCAAATCCTAAAGCATACTGGATAATGATGCTAAAAGCAAAGATACAGGTTAAGTTAAATGATAAAAAAGGGGCTGTTGAAAGCGCTGAAAAGGTTGTTACTATGGCCACAGAAGCAAAGAATGATGATTATGTTACGATGGCTAAAAAGCTGATAGCTGAAAATAAAAAGTAATTTATTATTTAAGAGAGATAAGTAAGTCCTGCAATAAAAATGCAGGACTTTTTATTTTATAATTGTTCGTTTGTTGAGATATAGCTGTATAACGTATGCCCATATCATAACCAGTAAGCATCCAATTACATTAAGCCAAAGAAATGCTGTAAGGTTAGTTATCCATGCATATACAATGAATGCTTCTGCTATTAAGGCTGCATAAAAAACAGCTGTGCCGCTTATTTTTTTCATGTAAAAGGCCACCAGGAAAATTCCTAAAATAGTTCCATAAAACAAAGAACCCAGGATGTTGACCGCTTCAATTAAATTTCCAAGCTTGCTTGCATAAAAGGCTACGATGATACAAAAGATACCCCACAATACTGTAGCCCATCTTGAGGCCGACAAGTATCCTGTATCAGTCTTTTCTTTCCTGAAAAGCCTTTTGTAAAAATCAACTATGGTGGTGGAGGCAAGTGAATTTAATCCGCTGGCTGTGGACCCCATGGCAGCAAGGAAAATGATCGCGATTAGAAGCCCGACAATTCCAATTGGCAGCTGTTCTGTTACAAATGTGAGGAAAATATAATTTGTATCATTTGTATCAGCTTTCGCGCTGCTTTTTTCCATCAGAGCAATAGCCTCTTTTTTAATTAAATTGACTTTCGTGTCTGCCTGCTGAACATTTATCCTGGCCTGATCAATAGCTCTTTCATCTTCGCTATGGATCGCATCAACTAAAAAATTTACCTCTGATTGTTTTGCTTTGTGAGCAATTGAATATGTTTCCGTTAATACTTTATAACCCTTCGCATATTCGCTTCTTTCGATTCTGCTGACTTCTACTTTGTTAAAGAATAGAGGTGCCTGATGAAACTGATAGAAAGTAAATACCAGCACCCCGATCAATAGAATGAAAAACTGCATTGGGATCTTTATCAGACCGTTCATTACCAAGCCTAATCGGCTTTGTGTAATAGAACTTCCTGTTAAATATCTGCCAACCTGACTCTGATCAGTTCCGAAATAAGAAAGCTGTAAAAAGAAGCCGCCAATAATACCCGACCAGATGTTGTAACGGTTGTTAAGGTCAAAATTGGTATCGATAGCATTTAGCTTATTCATTTTACCGGCAATGTGGAGTGCATCGGTAAAGCTAACGTTGTCTGGTAGCAAATGAACAACCATGAAAGCGGCTAAAAAGAGTCCGGCAAATATGATACTCATTTGTAAAAGCTGAGTATACGAAACCGCTTTTGTTCCTCCATAAACAGTATATGTGATTACCAGTAGCCCATTCGCTATGATAGTATATATGATATCTATATTTAATATAGTGGAAAGAATGATTGCCGGAGCATAGATGGTGATTCCTGTGGACAATCCCCGCTGCAGTAAAAAAAGAAAGGCCGTTAGCGTTCTTGTCTTATTGTCAAATCGTTTTTCGAGGTATTCATAAGCAGTATACACATTTAACTTATGAAAGATAGGAATGAATGTAATGCATAGAACAACCATTGCCAAAGGAAGTCCGAAATAAAACTGGACGAATCTAAGTCCATCGCTGTAACCCTGGCCTGGTGCAGATAAGAACGTTATAGCGCTTGCCTGTGTTGCCATTACTGATAAGCCAACATGATACCAGGGAAGCTGTCTGTCTGCCAGGAGATATCCTTCTATATTCGTTGTGCCGCGACTTTTCCATATCCCATATATAACAATGGAAAAAAGTGTGATCCCTAAAACTATCCAATCTATTACACTCATTTATAATGCTGGGTGAAGAAGTAAAGAGCTATTATTATCAGTACCAATATCCCAATAACAAAAACATACACGTTTTTCCAGGATCTTAAGATTGGAGATCTTTCTTCTTCTTTGTTCATCGTTATTTGTTTTGAGGAAGGCTTAATAAGTTAACGAACAGTCTGTATGCTCCTGAAACACCCGCTGGAAGCTCTCTGAAAAATACCAGGCCTGTATAAACGAAATTGCCTTTTCCATATTTCGTAATAATAAGGCTGCCTTCGTTGGCTTTTTCATTTGGATCATTCATTGAGAGAATCTTTTTATACTCCTTATCTATTTCCGATGCAGAGTAAATTCCTCTTTCCTGTACCCATCCTTCGAACAGGATGTTTTTCATCTAAAAAAAGAACTTCAGCTTTTTCATCCGTTACCCTGTCTCTTGAAATAGTAAAGGGATAAGGGCCAATCTTAGCCTGTACCGGTCCAATGCGGTTATTAGTGTTGTATTGCACTATAAGATTTCCTCCATTTTTTACATAATCCATCAGCTTGTTATAATGGATCTGTAAACGGTTGTTTGTATTATAGGCACGAATCCCTGTCACAATTGCATCATACTCGGAAAGATTCTTGTTGTTCAATAACTCATCTGTAAGTATAGTTACATTATAGCCGATCTGTTGTAAACTTGCGGGTACATCATCTCCTGCACCGGGAATATATCCTATGTTAACACCGGTTTTTTTAAGGTCAATGTTTATTAGGCCGGCCTCCGCATCACTTAAGATGAATTGATAAGGGATGTGGTCATACTCAATGCGCTTAATGCTTTTATTATAAACTTTTTCATTGATGATTAGCGAAGCTGATAGCTTTCCTGATGCAGCATTTTTTTCCGCAATAAGAGTGGCTTCTAATATCGCTTCATCACCTTTGTTTAAAAGTGAGAATGCAGGATCTTTTATAACTACTTTCCAGCCGGCAGGAGAATGAAGAATAAGTTTGCCTTCACAATTTGCAGAGTTCGCCTTTATGGTCAGAAAAATCTTTCTTGGTTTTCCATCAGTAAAAACAAACACCTTTTCAGATAAATTAACTGTTGCCGGAGGAAGAATTTCAAAATGCCGATAAACCTCACCTTTAACGGGATCGGTTGATTTAAAAACTAAAGGACGCTCAATCTTTAAGTTCAGATCCTGAATTGTGATGTCAAATATTACTTTGGTTGATGATTCATTTTCAGGCTTCCCGATTAATAAAGCATCCTTAACAGTATAGAAACCTATGTTGTGGCTTTCATTCAGCCAATAGGGATTAGAGAAGGCCTGAGAGGTAGAAATTTTTTCCTTTCGCTTAAATGTATACAGCTCATTCGTTTTTAATGTTAGCGATGTTGAGGTATCACTTTGTAAATAGGTGATTGAATTTAGCTTTGTTTCAATTTTATTACGATTAATTATTTGCGCGGTTAAACTTATCTCTTGTCCGGGAATCCCTATATAATCTCCAGCAGCAGCTTCCATCCATAATCCGGAACATGCTAATAAGAGGATCTCTGCTTCTTTTAACTTTTGCAATTTCCAATATTGGATTTGAGCATCTTTGGTTTCCAGCATTTGAATTTGTTTGTAAATAGCTGCGATATCCGGAACACTTTTTTCAGGGAAGACCGGATTGTACCTTGCTATGCATTCCGTTATGCTTTTTTGAAATTTTTCAAGTTCCTTAAATCGTGTCCATGTTGTGTTAACGCCTTCAAAGGGATCTGTTTCAGCACTATCACCTTTAAGAAGTTTAAAATATTCTATAGATGAACCACGCTGCTTTGCAGAACCAAATCCCTGGCTCTTATGGCAGGAACGGCTTTCTGCTGCGATCTCTCCATAACTTTTTCCTAAAAGTGAATTGAAATTCCCAACATCAATTTTTAATTGATCAGCAGCTGTTGTATTGGTACCGCCAAAATTAAAAGTATTCCAGAGCAGTCTTTTCGCTTTCCATATACTTACAGATCTTAATTGTTCGGGATACCTTTGAGGATCTGCAGCTGCTTCAAATGCTTCAACAGCGAGGATGGCTGAAGCTGTATGATGGCCGTGTCCGCCTTCTCCCGTAGTTGGGAACCGGCAAATTATAACATCAGGCTTAAACTTACGTATGGCGAGAACCACGTCTCCTAAAATACTGTCTTTATTCCAAAAAGTAAATGTTTCCTCCGGATTTTTGGAAAAGCCAAAGTCATTTGCACGCGTAAAAAATTGTTCAGCTCCATCAGTTCTTCTGGCAGCAAGTAACTCCTGAGTTCTTATCAGACCCAATAATTCGTTTTGTTCTTTACCAATAAGATTTTGACCACCATCTCCGCGGGTTAATGACAAATAACCTGTTCTCATTTTTCTTTCATTCGCAAGATAAGCAAGAAGCCTCGTGTTCTCATCATCAGGATGTGCCGCAATATAAAGTGCTGATCCAAGAGTATTAAATTTTTGTAACCCCTGTAAGATCTCTGCAGAGTTTAGGCTGGTATTGGTCTGGGATAAACCAGACTTTACTATGGCAACTAAAAAAATATATACAAAAAAATGTTTCTTCATGAACAGAATTTTAGGAGGATGAAGATAACAATAATTAAAAACAGAGAGCTTTTAACTTTATAGCAAAAAATAACCTCCGGCTGATGCGGAGGTATTTAAAATGCTATGTTTAATTATGGAGTGAATCCACGGATTGGCTGTTTCGATCGAATCGGATCAGAAGCAAACAGTTTTTCTTCAGGTATTGATGAAATTGTTTTTATGCAGTCCCATGGTAATTTATCAAATGCCAGCCAGAATTCTTTTGAGTTGGTACTTCTGGAATTAAATAAAAATGCCCATGTATAGCCATTTTTGGTAATGCAGACAAATGAAGCACTTCCCATCAGATTGCCTGTATGATAATAATTTCCTTTGTTCACTGACCAACCTTTCGCATAACGAATGTTTTCGTTTCCCGGAGAAGTCATGAGTTTTATAGTTTCTTTCTTCAATATATCTGGTGATGTGTTTGAACCATCAACTGCTGTAAGTAATTTAGTGAGATCAGAAGCCGAAGCAATCCATCCCCCGTGTGAATTCATAGCTTCCAGGTTAAAACCGCCATACTGCCATGGAACATTCAATTCATTACCATAAACAGAACGGGTGGTTGATGAATTTACATATTCCACTTCCCTTTCTTCTTTATCAGCTAAAAGATTTTTACCCAAACGAATATCATGTATATCGAGCGGACGAAAAATTTCTTCTTTTACATAATCTTCATATTTTTTGGAGGAAATTTTCTCAATTACTTTACCCAGTATCAGATAGCCAATATTTGAATATGAGTAAATAGTTCCAGGCCGGTGGTCAAGGTCGTGCATAAGGGTGAATTTTATCAGAGACGAATCAGAAACCGGATTAGGAACACCCAGAACGGATGCTACGTGTAGTGGATAAAGAATTGGATCTGAATGAGAATATCCATCAGAAGGAACATTACGGTCCCAACCGGCAGTGTGTTCGAGAAGCTGCTGAATTGTTATCGAATACACACGCTCATCGGAAACAGCATTTAAATAGTAATCCTGATCCAAAATTGCATTTTTTCCAAAAACTTTATCAGAAAGTGACAACTTCCCTTGTTCAATAAGCTTCATTATTGCTATTGAAGTTATTGTTTTGGAAACACTGGCAATACGGTATAGATCCCCGGATTTTGCTTTTTTGGTCATCGCCTGATCAGAATAGCCAAATCCTTTGTTGTAAAATAATTTACCATCTTTTGTGATGGCAACCGCTGCACCCGGAATGCCCCAATGCTCTATAAATTCGTTTATTTTATTATCAATAGAATTAAAGACAGGATCATTGCCGGTCGTTTGAGAATACACTAAGCTGGTAAAAAGCATAAAAGCCCCTAAAATTCTAAATTTCATCGTCCTGTTAGGATATTGTTCTGAGTTTCAAAATAACGCTCCGGTAGCCCGGAAATTGCAATTTGAGAGGAAGTTCCTGATACATTAACATTTTTTTAGATAAAACACAGAAAAGTGGAGCTGAAAAGGGAGAAAAATGGTTTGGCGAGGTTAAATTCAGCCTTTTTTAGTTTTAAATTAATGCTTAAGTTTGCCGGATAAAAAGAATTCAATATGACAACTATAAGACACAACTGGACAACTGAGGAGATTCTTGGTGTATATAATATGCCTTTGCTGGAACTGGTTTTTCGCGCTCAGCAAGTGCATAGAGAGTTTAATGAAGCAAATGAAGTTCAGGTAAGTTCTCTTTTGTCAATAAAAACAGGCGGTTGTGCCGAAGATTGCAGTTATTGTCCGCAGGCAGCACGTTACAATACAGGCATTGAAGTTCATAAATTAATGACAGTAGAACAGGTAAGTGATGCTGCGGATAAAGCTAAATCGGGAGGAGCATCCCGTTTATGTATGGGTGCTGCATGGCGTGAAGTGCGCGATAATCGTGATTTTGACCGTGTTCTTGAAATGGTTAAGACGGTTAATGAAAAAGGCCTTGAAGTATGTTGCACTCTTGGAATGCTTAGCGAATCACAGGCTCAAAAACTTGCAGATGCAGGACTTTACGCCTATAATCATAATTTAGATACTTCAGAAGAAAGTTATAAAAAGATCATTACTACCCGTACTTACGATGACCGCCTTGATACAATTAAAAATGTACGTAAGGCAAAAGTATCGGTTTGTTCAGGAGGAATCATTGGTCTTGGTGAAACTACCGAAGACCGAGTGAATATGCTTAAAACGCTTTCTTCCATGGAGGTTCATCCCGAATCAGTTCCAATCAATGCACTTGTTCCTGTTAAAGGTACTCCGCTGGAAGATCAGCCATTAGTTCCTATCTGGGATATGGTAAGAATGATAGCCACAACAAGAATCGTTATACCTAAAACAGTTGTTCGTTTATCTGCCGGAAGAACTCAAATGACTTTAGAAGGACAGGCATTGTGTTTCATGGCAGGAGCCAATTCTATTTTTGCCGGAGACAAATTATTGACTACCCCAAATCCGGAATTTTCAGAAGATATGGAAATGTTCAGGATCTTCGGATTAACTCCGCGTAAAGCGTTTAAAGGATCGGAACAGCCTGTTTCAAAGCTTCCGAAAGCTGAAAAGACAGAAGCCTGAAAATGAACTTTTCTGCCGATAAAATTTTATCACAAGCGCTTAATAAGCGAAAAGAGAATAGTGCTTTTCGGATATTACGTGATAACAAAGATCTTATCGATTTCTGCAGTAATGATTATCTGGGTTTTGCTCATTCCGAAGAGTTAAGCAACAATATCGACAAGCAATACAATCTTTTGCCTTCAAAAATAAACGGTTCGGGCGGTTCGCGGCTGCTTGCAGGAAATTCCTCTTTTGCTGAAAAGCTGGAAAGCCGGATCGCGGATTTTCACAACTCAGAAGCGGGCCTTTTATTCAATTCAGGATATGATGCCAATGTTGGCTTATTTTCTTCTCTCGGACAAAAGGATTCCTCAATAATATATGATGAACTAATTCATGCTTCGGTTCATGACGGGATAAAAATGTCTTCAGCTGCGGCTTATATGTTCCGTCATAATGATCTTTTTCATCTGGAAGAAAGATTGAAAATAGCAGAAGGGGCTGTTTACGTTGCTGTTGAGAGCATCTATTCTATGGATGGTGATGAAGCTTTGCTTAATGGAATTCTTGAGCTCTGCAAAAAATACAATGCTAATTTGATTGTGGATGAAGCGCATGCAACCGGAATAACAGGACCAACAGGCAAGGGGTTAGTACAATCACTTGGAATAGAAAAAGATGTTTTTGCACGGGTGCATACTTTTGGAAAAGCTCTTGGCTGCCATGGGGCTGTTGTTACCGGCAGCAAACTTTTAAGAGATTATCTTATTAATTTTTCACGGTCTTTTATTTACACCACAGCCCTCCCTATACATAGTCTCATTGCAATAGATCAGGCATATTCCATGCTGATTGATAATGGCACTTTGATAAAAGAGCTACATGAAAATATATCTTACTTTAAAACAAAGATCGCTGAAAACTCTACTGTTTATCTAATTTCAAGCAATAGCCCGATCCAATGTATTGTTGTCAGCGGTAATGAAAAAGTGAAGCATTTGTCGGAACTTCTTCAGAAGGATGGCCTTGATGTTCGCCCGATATTGAGCCCTACTGTTCAAAAAGGAAAGGAACGATTGAGAATCTGTCTCCATAGCTTTAATGGAAAGGATCATATTAATGGGCTTATTTCTTCCATTCACAGACACTTACCAACAATTGATAGTTAAAAACTGTTAAGGGAGAAATAGAGATTTAGTAACTTTTATTTTATATTTTCGTAAACACAGAACGTAAAATACATCCATGAGAAAGTTATTTGTTACAGGTATTGGAACCGATGTTGGTAAAACAGTTGTGTCTTCCGTTTTAGTTGAAGCTTTGAAAGCCGACTATTGGAAGCCTGTTCAGACCGGAAGTTTCTTTTCTACAGACACAGGAAAGGTACAGAAGTGGGTCTCAAATTCTGAAAGTAAATTTCATCCCGAAGGATATCTTCTTAAGCAATATATGTCCCCTCATGCGGCTGCAGAGTTAGAGGACGTCCATATTAAATTATCCGATTTTAAAATACCTCAAACTGAAAACACTTTAATTATAGAAGGTGCCGGTGGATTAATGGTTCCGCTTAACCGTACAGAATTTATGATCGATATGATCGAACAATTTGATGCGGAGGTCGTTCTTGTAATCCAAAATTATCTTGGAAGTATCAATCATACTCTTTTATCCATTGATGCTTTAAAGAACAGAGGACTTAACATATTAGGTGTTGTTTTTAATGGTCCGCCTCATCAGCTTTCCCAGGACATTATTATGGATTATTGCGGTTTGAAGATTTTGGGAAGGATCAATAAAGAAAAAGATCTGACTGCTGAAATCATTAAATCATACGCAAAAGAGTTTGAATATCTACAGGCTGTGCCGGCATAGGTTAAATCAAATCATATTAAATAGCGAAGATGACCTCTTCGCTATTTTTTTATGATGATGACTCATCTATTTAATTCACTGAAAAAGTCGATATTTAAACTGAATTTTAGCAAGTAAATATGAATATCCAGGAGAGAGACAAAATTGCGGTATGGCATCCGTTCACACAAATGAAAACAGCCCCATTACCGATAGCAATAGTAAAAGGAGAAGGAGCTTATTTTTTTGATGATAAAGGAAAACGCTATATAGACGGGATTGCAAGCTGGTGGGTAAATATTCATGGACATTCTCATCCTTACCTTGCAAAAAAGATCTCCGAACAACTTATAACGCTTGAGCACGCGATCTTTTCCGGTTTCACTCACGAACCTGCAGTTCAGCTTGCAGAAAGATTATTAAAAAGATTACCTGGAAATCAATCCAAGATATTTTATTCTGATAACGGATCAACGGCCGTGGAAGTAGCTTTAAAAATGGCTTTCCAATACTGGAGCAATAAAGATATCCCTAAAACAAAAGTGATAGCTTTTGAAAATGCATATCATGGAGATACTTTCGGAGGAATGAGTGTAGGTGCCCGTAATGCATTCAATATGCCTTTTTCAAAATTACTTTTTGACGTTATTACAATTCCGGTTCCGGTTAAAGGAAAAGAAAACGTCTGCCTTGAAGCGATGAAGAGTACACTTTTAAACAATGATATCTCTTCATTTATATTTGAACCAATTGTCCAGGGTGCCGGAGGTATGATCATGTATCAGGCTGAAGTACTTGATCAACTGATTGAACAATGCAGGAATAAAAATGTTATAACAATTGCTGATGAAGTAATGACAGGTTTTGGAAGGACTGGTAAATTCTTTGCATGTGACCATTTAAAACATCAACCGGATATATTTTGTATGAGTAAAGGTTTGACCGGTGGAGTAATGGCACTAGGAGCTACAAGCTGTTCGGAATTTATTTATGAAGCTTTTTTAAGTGATGATAAAATGAAAACGTTTTTTCATGGACATTCATATACAGCAAATGCAACTGCATGCTCTGCAGCCATAGCAAGTATGGATCTTTTTGATAAGCCGGAAACATTTGAGAATATTGAAAGAATAATAACAGAACATAAACAGTTTGCAGAAACAATCCGATCACATAAAGCATTGATTGAAGTAAGGCAATCCGGAACCATCCTTGCATTTGAGGTAAAAACACAAGAAAAGACACATTATCTCAATTCTCTTGCAGAATATATATCAGAGTTCTTTATTGAACTGGGAATCATCCTTCGTCCTTTAGGTAATGTGATTTATATATTGCCTCCATACTGCATCAGCAATGATGATCTTCAATATGTTTATAAAGCAGTAAAAGAGTTTTTAGATGATGTTAACAGGGAGTAAAACTTTTCAGATAAATGTTTAGAACTAAAAGGGAACTTGTATATATAATACTTGCTGGCGTTTTTATAACCAATGCAATAGTTGCGGAGTTAATAGGAGGGAAGCTGATCGAGATCGGACCTTTTATTATGAGTGTCGGTATTATTCCCTGGCCGATCGTATTCCTTACTACCGATCTTATCAATGAATATTATGGCCGCACAGGAGTCCGAAAATTATCGCTTATAACTGCAGGATTAATTTCCTATGCATTCGTCATTTTGTTCTTTGCGATATCAGTGCCGGCAGCTAAAAATATTCCTGCGGTGTCAGATGAACAATTCAGGGCTGTGTTCGGACAAAGTATGTGGATAATAGTTGGAAGTATTGTTGCTTTTCTTGTTTCCCAATTCATAGATACAAGTATATTCTGGCTTTTAAGAGATAAAACAGGTGGTAAAATGATATGGCTGAGAAGTACAGGTTCCACCATCATTTCACAATTGATCGATACTTTTATTGTTGCCGGGATCGGTTTTTGGTTACCGGGAAAAGTAAATATCGCCACCTATATAAACATGGCGCTCACCGGTTATACATTTAAACTTGTGGTTGCAGTTGTATTAACTCCATTGATCTATGCAGGGCACAGTGTTATCAATAAATATCTGGGAGAGGAAGAAGCTGAATCACTTATTAAAACTACTGCAGAAACCTCACTCCATCATAAAGTTAAAGAATAAAGATTACTGCTTAAAGAAATTCATTAATTCGAAGGTCAATCGATTAATATCGATTTTTTCAATCGGATGTTGAGTATTAGGCAGAACGATAAAGGATGCATTTTTGAGTTTACGATAAACCTCAATTGTTTCTTCAAGTGTGACCATAGTATCTTTATCGCCAACCCCAATCTGAAGAATGTGTTCAATACTTTCGTAATCAGCTAATGTTAAAAGATTTTTATTGCCAAGTCCTCTCATCATTTCAGCGGTTTTATTCATGATTATTTTCCAGTTGACCGGTGCATGACGTTTACTAACGGTATCAGCAAAAGCAGGAAACTTTTCCGCGATTTTATCTGCATCCATCATTTTGGTTTCTTTAGCAGCAATTTCGGGAGACCAGTGAAATTTAGTTCCCAGCGTAAATATCTTTTCTATTTTCTCCGGAGAATGTTTAGCAAGGTATAAAGCAACATACCCTCCCATACTGTAACCAAAGATGTTAATTTTAGAAATCTTGTTTTCGTCTAAATACTTCAATACATCGTTGGCAAATATTTCCATTGAAAATTTTTCAGGCATTGGCGCTCCGCCATGTCCACTGAAATTAAGTGTGTGAACAGTAAAATGTTTATTTAATCCGGATACCAGATCGGCAAACTGATCTTTTGATCCGAGAGCCCCATGAAGTAAAAGTAAGTGCTGCATTAATAATTATCTTTTAAAACTAAAAAGAAGAATTGATGTATTGTTCTTATCATCAGTTACTTC
>JAJTCJ010000104.1 GCA_021323165.1 Bacteroidota bacterium
AAAAGTTCCAATGTTATCCATCAGTGGTTCTTTAGTCATCAGGAATAATTTATCCGTACCGATTATATATGATAAGAATGTGTTAGCAATAATAAAAGCGACAAGAAAGAATATAAAATGCTTGAAAGTTTTTTTCAGGATCTTCTCTTTGTTCCATGGAGAACGGTTGAGCATTTTCTGATGAGCAGCATCTCCTTCTATCCAATATTCTATTCTACGGAACACCATTTCCATAAAAACTGTCTGAGGGCATGCCCATCCGCAAAACACCCTTCCGAATGCTACCGTGAACAGAACAATAAAAAGTATAAAAACAAGCATTCCTATTCCAAAGATGAAAAAGTCCTGTGGCCAGAAAGTAACACCAAAGAAAATAAAACGTCTTTCCATGATATTGAAGAGAAAGAACGGATCATCATGAACACGTACGAATGGCAAGGAAAAGAAAAGTATTAAATAAACTAAACTTACAATGGCTCTTGCATTAAATAATTTACCCTTCGGTTTCTGTGCATAGATCCAATTTCTTTTACCCTCAGCATTTACTGTGGCAATGTGATCTCTAAAAGACTCGTTTTTCCCGACTGTTGTAATCCCACTCATTTTTTATTTTCCTTTCAATGCAATTTGAGTACTATCCTTCTTTGGGACATTTGTTGTGTCAACTGCATTACTCTCTGAATAAATTTCTCCTTGTTTTTCTTTTGCATTAGGAGGGTTAGTACCACGCAATGATTTTACATAACTTGAAATTTCATGTATTTGCTTAGCGCTTAGATCCTGCTGCCATGACTTCATCCCTTTTTCCGGCCAACCGAATTTTATAGTTTTAAAAACTCCTTTTATATCACCTTCATGCAGCCAATAATCATCTGTTAAATTAGGGCCTACTCCACCTTCACCTGCACGTCCATGACATGCCGCGCAATTATCCATATATACCGACTTCCCTGACTCAAGTGAAACTGCGTCTGTAAGAAGAGTTGCATTATTCTCATCAACAAGATTAGAAGCTTTCTTCTTGTATTCATTAACATCATATTGTCCGGCAAGCATCTCATCTTCATATTCCGCCAATTGCAGCTTACCTGATGAAAAGTGATAATAAAACATATAGATAACTGAAAAGACGATCGTTAAATAAAAACCGTATTTCCACCATGGCGGAAGGTCATTATCCAATTCATGTATACCATCATAATTATGATCAAGCATTATTTCGCCTTCCTTTTCAATTGCCACAGATGCATTTATTTTTTCAATAAACGATGGCTCTTTTACTTTGACCTCTTCAGCAAGTCTTTTCTTCTCATTAATTCCAAGAAGTTCTCTTGCAACAGAATAAAGTGCAAATGCAATAAGAATTTCAAAAATTATAATGGCAGTCATTAAATAAAATGTTCCTGAACCTAAGCCCCAGTAATTAAATGCTGAGTTAATTCCGGTACCATTCTGAGCAGATAAGATCTCAGGTAAAGAAGTAAACATTAACACTAGCAGAATTGATTTGGCAATTCCGGACCCTGAATTATTTCTGTTTCTCTTTGCTATAGTACTTGCTTTCACAAGCTCTGCCAAAGCTATTATGGCTATCAGAAGTAAAACAATTACAACAGACATCCCGACAAATAATGGATTTAAAAATATGGAGGAATTTTTCTGCACTGCAATTTCTGAAGCACAAACATTTTGAATGTTCAGAAAAATAGCAAAGAATACAGCTGCTATAACTCTGAAAGAACCTGCAGACTTACTCGTTTTAATGTCGTTGATCATATTGAAAATAATTAATATGGTTATTGATTTTTGTCTAATGGTATGTTTTCCATTTCTGATATGTAAGTCTTATTCGCTTTAACCGCAAAAACGATCAGAAGAGAAAAGAATATAAAAAAAATAGAAAGCGAGATCAACGGATAGATCTCTATCCCTACAATTGATTCCAGGTAATTAATGAATTTCATGTTTTATTTTTTTGTGTTTTTAATTTTTATATCTGTTCCCAATCTTTGCAGATAAGCTATAAGCGCAATTATTTCCTTATCCGACACAGTTTCAATCCCATCCTTTTTTAAATCAGCCGCTATACTATCTGCCTGCTGCATTAAATCGCGGTTTGCAATTTTATCATAACCTTCAGGATATGGTACACCCATCTTCTGCATAACTCTGATCTTTGTTGCCGTTGTACTTGTATCTATATCATTATCAAGCATCCATGGATAAGAAGGCATAATCGATCCGGGTGACATACTTGTCGGATCAAGCATATGATTATAGTGCCATGAGTAAGGATATTTCCCTCCTATACGGTGAAGATCAGGGCCTGTGCGTTTTGATCCCCATGTATAACATCCTTCTTTTACATAAAGATCTCTTCCCTGAAGTTCTAGAGGAGTGTATGGTTTTACACTGCTGATCGTTGGCACGTTAGACTGGATCATAAAAGTCGGAACCATTTCAAGTACTCCACCAATAAGGATCACAACAAGGCTAAATATCATCAATTGAACAGGCCTTCTTTCGATCCATCTGTGCCAGTGCTCATTTGCATGAGGCTTATGTTCCTTTAAAAGAGGAGCAGCTTCCGCTTCTTCATTTTCAACAAGTTTACCCAGTTTAACTGTTTTATAAAGATTGTAAGCCATCATGATCGCACCGATAAGATATAGCATACCTCCCAGTGAGCGTGCAGCGTACATTGGCATGATCTGAGTAACTGTTTCAAGGAAGTTCGGATATCTCAACATTCCTTCTTCAGTAAACTCTTTCCACATAAGACTTTGCATGAAACCTGCCAGAAGTGCCAGTTTGCAAGTTTTTTAGAATACAGTTCTGTTTTGTACATTCTAGGGATCAACCAATATAAAATTCCGAATGTCAGGAAACCATTCCATCCAAGCGCTCCAACGTGAACGTGCGCAACGATCCAATCAGTAAAGTGTCCGATTGCATTTACATTCTTTAAAGAAAGCATGGGGCCTTCGAATGTCGCCATACCATAGGCTGTGATCGCAACAACAAGAAATTTCAAAACAACATCTTCACGAACTTTATCCCATGCTCCACGAAGTGTTAGAAGTCCGTTAATCATCCCGCCCCAGGATGGTGCAAGAAGCATGATAGAGAAAACAACTCCTAATGACTGCGCCCAGTCTGGCAATGCAGTGTAAAGCAAATGATGTGGTCCAGCCCATATATATAAGAATATCAGCGCCCAAAAATGTATGATCGATAAACGATAAGAATATACAGGACGGTTTGCAGCTTTAGGAATGAAATAATACATCAACCCCAGATAAGGTGTGGTCAGAAAGAATGCCACAGCGTTATGACCGTACCACCACTGAACCAACGCATCCTGTACACCTGCATATCCTGAATAGCTTTTAAAAAGTGTTACAGGGAATTCGAAGGAGTTTACGATATGTAAAACGGCAACCGTTACAAATGTGGCGATGTAAAACCAAATCGCAACATACAAATGTCTTTCTCTTCTTTCTATGATCGTACCAAACATGTTCCAGCCGAAAACAACCCAGATAAGAGTAATTGCAATATCAATCGGCCATTCAAGTTCTGCATATTCTTTTCCGGTCGTAAAACCTAAAGGCAATGTCAGCACCGCAGATACAATGATAAGCTGCCAGCCCCAAAAGTGGATCTTGCTAAGCTTATCACTGAACATACGGGCCTTACACAAACGCTGTAATGAATAATAAACTCCCATAAAAATCCCATTACCCACAAATGCAAAGATCACAGCATTGGTATGCAATGGTCTCAAACGGCCAAAAGTTGTAATGCCTGTGTTAAAGTTAAGAGCGGGAAAAACAAATTGCAGAGCAACCCAAAGCCCTACTGTCATTCCTATTAAACCCCAGATAATTGTTGCAAAAGCAAACTGTTTTACAATCTTGTTGTCGTAAGAAAATTTCTCTAATTCCATAATTTGATAAACTGATTATTGATCTTTTTTTGTTAATTCTTCATCGAAAAGCATGCGTACAGAAGGTGTATAATCATCCTGATACTGATCCTTTTTGACAGCCCATATAACTGATACTGATCCTTTTTGACAGCCCATATAAAAGCGAATAAAAATCCTAAGGCTACCGTTAAGCTGATCGCGATTAATATAAATAGTGCTGTCATTGATTATTTTTTACGCCACAAAACTATTCACAACAACCCGTAATGTTTATGAGTGGCGTCATTGAGGAATATGACATTTATCAGTTCCTGAAACCGTTGTGTGTATTATCTTTGCAGAGAATTACACCAACAACAATTTATATAAGATGAAAAAGGAAATTAAAACGATGGATGAAATAAAAGAACTGGTTGATAAATTTTACGCACATGTTAATGCAGATAATTTATTATCACCGGTATTTAATGATGAAGCCAAGCTCGACTGGGATGAACATCTTCCTAAAATGTACAAGTTCTGGGGAACACAGCTTATTGGAACAGGCGATTATTCAGGAAGACCGTTTCCTCCTCACACCCTGCTCAATATAAATCAAACACATTTTGCAAGATGGATTGAGCTGTTTCTAAAAACGGTTGATGAGAATTTCACAGGAGCTGTAGCTGAGATCGCCAAAGAAAAAGCCAAAAACATAGCAACGGTATTTCAATATAAACTTGGATTGATTAAATAATTCAGGATTGCTTATTCTGCTTTAGAAAGCCGAAATAAAAAGTAAGTATAAACAATACTCCGAAGATCAACCCCCGGATCCCCAAAACATCCGGAGAAATTTCCATTCCCAATAAAGGTGCAGGGATAGAATGATAATACATCCAAATATTTACTCCACACTGAACGAAAAAAGCACCTGATAAAAATTTAGATGCTTCTTTCATGAAAAATTTTCCTTTCATATACTTATAATTTATATTTTCTTGAAATGAGAGTCGTGGATATTGTTGCGAGCAGAACTATAGAAACAGAACTTACAGGCATTAAAATAGCAGCTATCACCGGAGATAAGATCCCCTGTACAGCGAAAGTTAATCCTATGATATTATAGACAAGAGAGATCCCGAATGTTGTTTTAATGACTCTTTTTCCCGCCTTTGCAAATCTTAAAAAATCAGGTAAACGGTTGAATGAAGAGCTATCAAGTATAGCATCACAGGCAGGAGAAAAATTATTAGTATCCTCTGATACAGCAATTCCTACATCACTTTGAAGAAGGGCTCCTGCATCATTCAGGCCGTCACCTATCATAATGACTTTAAAACCATCTTTCTTCGTCTGAAGAATTTTATTCATTTTATCGTCCGGTTTATGATCAAACAGCAATTCAGCTTTATCACCAAACAATTTCTCAATTCTGGATTTTTCATGAGAACTGTCACCCGACAAAAGTTTCAGTGCATATTTCTTCTTGAGTCCACTCAGCAATTCATGTAATCCTTTTCTATATGAATTTGTGAAATTAAAAAAACCGACAACTTTTCCGTCCATCATTGCAAAAGTTTTGGTTGTTAAACCAGCTTCCTTTTCTGATGCTCCTAAAACAAAATCCTTTGATCCTATAATTATAAATTTTCCATTAACGTAACCCTTAATTCCATGACCAGAGATTTCTTCATATTTATCAACCCGGCACTTTTTCTTTGTAGCAAAAGTTTCATATATCTTTCTGCTTAATGGATGGGAAGACTGCGCAGCAAGGGATGTTATAAATCCCATTTCCTCCTCGCTTAAGGAAATCCCCACGAAATCAACAGTTATACCCTGAGTTAAAGTACCGGTCTTATCAAAAACAATCATGTCCGCATCAGCCATGGCTTCAATAACTGCTGCATTCTTTAAATAAAATTTATTTCTGCCTAATAAACGCAGAATATTTCCATTCGTGAAACTAGCCGTAAGCAGAAGTCCGCATCCATAAGTGACCAAAATAAAAAAGACCCTAATGAAATGATCAGAACCGCTATGGTAAAATATTTATTAAGCTTATCAACAAACGAATTTGACTGCTTTTGTTTTCTGTTACTTCCATTCCAAAGCTGAGTGAGATAACTCTTTGAAATTATATTGTCAACTTCCAGAGTAACGGCAGAACCCAATTGTTTACCTCCTGCGTAAATACGATCACCCTTTTGTTTTTTTATTGCCCTGGATTCACCCGTAATAAAGCTATAATCAATATGAGTAGATTCGCTTTTCAATATAGAATCACATGGAATTATCTCTGCATTTCGTATGAGTATTTCATCACCTTTTTTTAAACTTTCGACTGAACGGTTTTCTTCCTTATTGTTTTTTATAACTGTAACACCAACAGGAAAATACGATCTGTAATTATGGTCAAATGAAAGAGCTTCATAAGTTCTATCCTGGAAGTACCGCCCGATAAGCATAAAGAACACTATACCTGACATAGAATCAAGGTATCCTGTTCCTGCACCGCTTATTATTTCATAAACACTCCTCAAAAATGTCACTAAAATTGCAAGCGCAATTGGAGCATCTATATTTAAATATTTATGCCGAATACTTTTAATTGCAGAAACAAAGAAATCAGATGCGCAATACAAAATAACAGGTATTGAAAGCAGGAGATTGAGATAATTAAAATAGCGGCTCAGATCTTTGTCAAGAAAACTTCCAAACGAAAAGTATTCCGGAAAACTCAACATCATTATATTTCCAAAACAAAAACCCGCTAATCCTATTTTTAATACTTTTGACTTTGATGATGGTTTTACGGACTGTTTATCCAGAGAATTAAGATTTATCAGAGGTTCATACCCGATGTTTGAACATAAAGCAACAATCTGCGACAATTTAACTTTACTTATATCAAAAACGATCTTAACTTCTTTCTTTACAAAATTTACAACCGAACTCTGCACATTGTTATTTAATTTATGAAGATTTTCAAGAAGCCATATACAAGAACTGCAATGGATCTTTGGGATATAAAAATTAACATGAACAGTATTACCATCCCTGAAACAGATTAACCTGCTGCTTACTGCTTCCTCATCCAAATGATCGTATCTGCCTTTGTTTACAGCAGATGCACCACTATTACCGGGATTTGCATTCAAGGTATAATATGTACATAAGCTATTTTCCTTAAGCAGATCGTATACAAGTAAACAGCCGTCACAACAAAACATTTTATGATCATTGCTGAGTACAGAGCCTCTTTCACATGTTTCTCCGCAATGATAGCAAGAGAATTGCCTGACATCTTCTGTCTTTTGTCTTCTAGTTTCCATATAATAAAATTTGTAAATATTAACAGACCAAAGAATTCATAACCTGTGATCTGGCTTTGAATAAATAGGAGTTATTCATTTTAAATTATTCCGTGTTTATTTTGATACAAAATTGGCTTTCTGAACCCGGTTATCCTCTGAATTCGATCATTAAGAGATATGACTTTTGTCATAATTTCGGTTAAATGCCATTATTACATTTGCTTTCAGGAAATTCTTAAATTTGATTTGAATAAAACGCTGATATATAAAATGGAAAGTAAAGAAGGTATTGAGGCCTTATTTTTATATGCTACCGAGGGAATACTTGTTGCAAATGATAAAGGCGAGATCACGCAGATCAATCCCAGTGCTGAAAAGCTGTTTGGATATGATAAGGATGAGCTTATCGGACAAAAAATAGAAGTACTTATTCCTAACAGGCTAAAGGAAAGACATCTTTCACACCGTGAAAAATACAGTCATAACCCCCATGCACGATCCATGGGAGCCGGAATGGAACTAAACGGACTCAAGAAAAACGGACAGGAATTTCCGGTGGAAATAAGCTTAAGTCCATATACCAATGAGGGTGAAAAGTTTGTTATTGCGTTCATTGTTGACATCACAGTAAGAAAACAAGCGGAAGAAAAGCTTAAGAATTATTCACATGAATTGGAGAAGCAGGTAAAAAACCGGACTCTAATTCTTGAAGAAGCTATTCAGGAGCTTGAAAAGACAAAAAAAGACCTACACAAGGCTCTGGATAAGGAAAGAGAACTTCATGAATTAAAAACACGTTTTGTTTCAATGGCTTCTCATGAATTCAGGACACCGCTTACCACTATGATGTCCTCTCTTTCACTGGTTACCAAATACGGTGAACAGAACGACAAAGAAAAGCAGATCAAACATGTAAGCAAGATCAAAACCGCTATTAACAATCTTACAGACATTCTTAATGATTTTCTTTCAGTAAGTAAACTTGAAGAAGGCAGAATTGAGAACACACCTGAAGAGATGGATCTTAAATCCTTTATTTCAGAGATCATTTCAGAAATGAAGGGCATTGCCGCACCAGGGCAGGATATTAAGTTAATATATTCAGGTAATGAGCAGGTTTCTTTAGATAAGAAGCTGGTAAGAAATATTCTTTTTAATCTAATTTCCAATGCCTTAAAATTTTCACCGGAAGGACAGGAAGTGGAAGTATTCGTTCAATCCCTAAACTCCTCAGTAAAGATTCAGGTAAAAGATAAAGGAATAGGAATATCAGAACATGATCAAAAACACTTATTTGAACGCTTTTTCCGTGGACATAATGCAACTCATATCCAGGGTACAGGATTGGGACTGAATATAGTTGCAAAATATACAGAGCTCATGAATGGCACTATAGACTTTGAGAGTAAAGAAAATGCAGGAACCACAATAACTATAATTATTCCACAGTAAATATGAAATCTATCCTTTTAATTGAAGACAATAAAGATGTGCGTGAGAACACTGCCGAGATACTGGAATTGGCCCAATACAATGTATTTACTGCCAGCAATGGAAAAGAAGGTGTTGAACTGGCAATTGAAAAAAAACCGGATCTGATAATCTGCGACATTATGATGCCAGTATTGGATGGACACGGAGTTTTACATATGCTTTCGAAAAACGAATCTACATCAGGTATTCCATTCATTTTCCTTACAGCAAAAGCAGAACGCAGCGATTTCAGAAAAGGAATGGAAATGGGTGCAGACGATTATCTCACAAAACCATTCGATGATGTTGAATTATTGAATGCTATTGAAAGCAGATTAAAAAAGAATGATATTCTTAAAAAAGAATTTGCTAAAAATATTCAAGGCATCGATAGTTTTATTAATGAAGCCAAAGGAATTGAATCATTAAAAAAACTATCAGAGGAAAGAGATCTGAGAATCTATAAAAAGAAAGATGAAATATACCGTGAAGGAACATTTCCTAAAGGAATTTACTTTATCAATAAGGGCAAAGTTAAAACATTCAGAGCAAGTGAATCCGGTAAAGAGCTGATCACTTCACTGCATAACGAAGGAGAATTCTTTGGATATCTTTCTCTCCTTCAGGATGAAAAATATACTAATTCAGCATCCGCCTTAGAAGACTGTGAAATATATATGCTGCCAAAGGAAGATTTTTTCTCTCTCCTTTACAAAAATGCAGATGTATCGAAAAAATTCATTGAGCTCCTTTCAAATAATTTAAGGGAAAATGAAACTCAGCTGATTAAACTCGCCTACAATTCGGTACGTAAGAGAGTTGCAGAAGCGCTTGTGAAGTTATCCGACAAATATAAAAAGCCCGGAGATTCAAAATTCAGCATGAATGTTTCACGCGAAGATCTTGCAAACCTAGTAGGAACTGCAACCGAAACCGTGATACGCACATTAAGTGATTTCAAAGATGAAAAATACATTGAGATCTCAGGAAGCACTATTACAATCCTGAATTATGAAAAGCTCGCAAACCTTAAAAATTAACAATTTTTGCGTCTGAGCTGATAAAAATCATACTTATCACTGACCTCTCTCATTTAGCCAGAGAACGTGTTGAGATACTTTTGCTTAATAATATTAAAGCAAATGGAGCTGACACAACATCACGAAGCAATAACTGTATTGATAGCAAGAATATTTCTTGGTTTGCTTTTCTTTTTCCAAGGGTATGATGCTCTCTTCAAGGTTAAAGTATCTAACATTATTTTAGCCTATGAAGGAGATTTCTCAAAAAGAGGCATTCCGCGCTTTCTGACAGCTTTCGGAGCATGGTTTACATCGATTGCCGAATTCGTTGGCGGTACATTTCTCATTTTAGGACTGTTCCACTATTTCAGTTTATATCTCATCGGCATTAATCTCATCATAGCTTCAATTGGTTTTGGAATAGTATCACCAATGTGGGATATGCGTTATGTATTTCCAAGATTGGCTTTGCTCCTATTCCTTTTGGTCCTGCCACCTTCATGGAATGTTTTCTCATTGGATCACTTTCTATTTGCATTAAACAAGTAAATCAAAGAAAAAATGAAAATTACAATTGACGATACCAGGAAGATCTTTGCTATACAGGAAGAATTCAATACTGCATTTCCGTATTTGAAACTTGAGTTCTTTTCAAAGACGCATAGATCCGGCAGCGGTACTGCAAAGACATTTATAAATGGTAACACTAAAACGCTGGGAGAATGCAGGACACTGCATAATCGCGGACAAATAAACATTTCGAAAGCGATGACTGTTTCCGACCTGGAGCAACAATTTAAAAAAGTATATGGTTTAGGTGTTCAGGTATTCAGGCAATCAGGAAAGATATGGCTGGAAACAACGGTAACTGATGCCTGGACTCTGGAAGAACAAAACAGCCAGGGGGAAGCATTGAGTTTTAAAAATCCTTCAGTAGGGATCACCAAATGAAAGCTATCCGGACAATAAGCAGTATTCTTTTTGTTGCTGTGGGTTTTAGTGCTCTTACAGCAGGCTATATATTCATTTCAGATCCGTCCGGAAACTCTCTGGGACTCTCTGTATCACTCTTAAATAATTCACCATTCCCTGATTATCTTTTCCCTGGTATATTCCTATTTTCATTTATAGGAGTGATGAATCTGCTTGTAGCTATCCTTACAACTATGAATTATAAAGGTCATCAGCGACTCATTGTTATACAATCCATAATTCTCATATCATGGATAATCATTGAGATGATAATGATCCGTGAGATTTCTATGCTCCACTTTCTTATTGCAGGAATTGGAGTATTATTATTTATGATGGGAAACAGACTGAATGTCTGAAAATCCAACAGAACAATTTATTCCTATTATAAAATGCTGACGATAATCACCCCCTGATATGACCATCCTCATTTTATTTCGATGCATACCTGCCTAATTTTGTATCGTAATAATAACCTAGAAAAAAACAATTTAAAATCTAATATATCATGGACACAGCAATTAAATCTCAGACACTTACATCAACAAAAGAAAACGTTCAAAAAACAGTTTCAATCAATCCATTTTGGGAGAAAATAGAATTCAACCGATTCGGTATTATCCCAATGCTCCTGGTAGTTATTACATGTATGGGCGGAATAGCAGTAGCTTTCGGTGCGGGGTCTGATACTTTCGAACTGGCGCTGGTGGTTTTCCCAACGATCATTTCACTTGCATTAGTATTGGCTGTTGCTCCAATGCGCTTGATTATCTGGTCAAGTATCATGGCTTTAATACTTGATCTTATCGTTTTTGTGATCTAACAAGTTAAATTTTCCAAGAAAAAGGCAAGCTCATATAGCTTGCCTTTTTTTGTTTGTGAATATTATAAAAAATTACAAATTTTGAATAATAAATTCAAACATATTAAAAGGAATCTTGTTAAACAATGTAAATTCATTAAAATAATAAATATTATTTATAATATTTTACATATTATTAATTTTTTTAATACATTTGTTTAAATTCCTTAATAAATGAAGACGCCTGAAAAAAAACTTCCTCAAAACTGTCCTAGCTGTAACTCACGGTTAAAAGTCAAAAAACTTCATTGCAGCTCCTGCTCCACCGAAGTTGATGGACTATATGATCTACCCCTACTTGCCAGTTTTAATAATGATGAACAGGAATTTATCATTGCTTTCATTAAGGCAAGCGGAAGCTTAAAAGAGATGGCAGGCATCATGGACAAAAGCTATCCCTCCGTTAGAAATTATCTTGATGAGCTCATCAATAAAGGTAAACAACTAGAAAAAAAATAAAACATGAAAAAAAATATCAAAAGTCAGTTACTCAATCCTTTTGAATTTATCGCAGGAGGTAAAGCACTTTTAATAGGAATCCCTGTCATATTATTAACAGGGCGTTTAGCATATTTTTCCGGAATGCATTTCGATGGTGTAATTGATATGCATATTCCTTTACAATCAGAATTATATATTCACCTTCTGGAAGGTTTCATCGCATGGTTGTCTTTAGCCATTGTATTAGCACTTGCAGGAATTATTCTTTCATCAAGCCGAATAAGAATGATCGATATTTTCGGAACACTGGCTTTTGCAAGATGGCCTATGTTACTGGTAGCTCTGATGGGTCTATTGGTGAATGCTGACGGTGCAAATAAGTATATCATGTACACTTTCCTTAAACAAGGAGAAGCTGTTGTCTTAGAAAATTATGAATTACCGGTTTTCATACTCTTTATTGTAATTACTCTCTTACTTTCAATCTGGATGATAGTATTGTTTTATAAGGCCTTTACGATTTCCTGTAATTTAAAAGGAGCGAAAGCCATTATATCATTTATTATTGGACTATTACTGGCAGAAGCACTTTCAAAACTAGTATTGTCTTTTTTGTATTAAAGTGAATTGTAATTTTATCTATAGGAAGAAAAATATTTCTTTTATTTAAATAAATTATGACTGAACCTAACTTCACTCCTGAATTCGAAATCATTGATAGCGTCAAGGAAAAAAGTTCTCTCATACATTATATACAATGCATCATTTTTGTTGGAGCGTGGATAACTTTAGGACTAATTCTAAAACTGGATGCAAATACCTATCTTTTAATAGGAGTCCCGCTTATGATTCTATTTCAACTCTTTGTAAGAAAAAAACCTATTCATCAATTGTGGCTAAGAGATGCGACCACATTTCAACTCGACAAATGGGGAATGCTTATCGCAGCATGTCTGATGATTTATCCTTGTATAAGATTAGTATCTCAGATAATTCACAAGGAATGGAATTCTGCCATATTATGGAATGCAGCAGCCATTATCGGAGCCGTGGCCGCTGCTTACAGTCTGCGTAATTTTAAGAAAGAAACTATCAAATACACTCTTCTTTGCCTGGCAACTTCAGGAGTGATCAGCATGGCTTTATTTACTGCTGCATATTTTGGCCAGACAATTTTACTAAAGAAGGAGTTGCATCCCAGTTTATTAGTGGGAGTAAAATCCTTTCTATTATATTTTCCTGTTTGTTTCATGCTTGAAGAAGTAGTTTTTCGCGGGATGATCGATCCGCATATTCACCGCCAATATAATAAAAGAGGAATCTTGTCATCCATTTTTGTCGGAGTTCTATGGGCTCTTTTCCATTTGCCGGTAACTATTTCAACTTACAATAGCACTGGAGAAATTCTCGCAGGAATTTTCTCTCTCATCTTTGTTCATACCATTGTGGGAATACCTTTGTCCATCTATTTTAGGAAAAGCGGAAATCTTGCAGTTCCTTCTTTCTCACACGCTATTGCTGATTCATTCAGGAACGCTTTGCTAAGAAGTGTTTAAACGGGAATTAACAACCATCATTGCCCAGTGGTATACTATATTCCTGCTTAACCTTTATTCCTTTTGAATCTTTTGCAGGCTTCCACTTAGGCATTTTATTGATAGCATCCAATAATAATTTATCCACTTTAACATTCCTTGAGGTCCGGGTGATCCTGGCATCAGATACTTGTCCGTCTTCGTTGATCATGAAAGAAACAACTGCCGGAGGATTTCTGTTTAAATCACTTTTATTCTGAATTTTATCAAACACATTTCTATTTATATAATTTGTGATTGCCACGAATCCGCCCGGATACTCCGCCTCAGTTTCAGGAACTACCGTAACAATATAATCTCCTTCTTTGATCTGGTCAAGGTCATAAAAACTAATTTTTCCTGTGTTCTTATATTTAAACCTGATCTTAATGTGGATATCTGTTCCGGGATCCGCAGACAACAAAATGCTTTTTTGTTCCTTTGTAATCAAGTTGCTTACACTTTTCGACAGCATTGTTTTACCATTGCTTATCGTTGTGATATCCATGGAAATAAAATAGAGAATATTACTATAATTCTCCTGTGGTAGATCATAAAATTCAGGAGGATAAAGGAGATTTCTGTCCAATGGATCCCTTGCCTTTAACTGATCATCAAGTAAAGTTCTTTCACCATATGGCAATCTAACATAACGGCAAAACTCAGGCATGATCTCATTTACGAATTTGGCAGTGTTTAACTTCTGTTTTTTTATTGACGGTGTAAATCTTCCTCCATAAACATATTTCAGTTCCTGAGAAAAACCGTTGGTAAACAGCGAAAATAAAAGCAGGGTGATTATCCTTGTTTTCATGCGATTGATTTTTAAATGAGTATTAAATTATTTTGGTTGTGTTCCTTTAATAGCAAGTACATATTTATACACAGCGTCTTTTTGCTGATCTGATAAGTTAGCTCTGAAGGACATATCATCAATAATGGGCTTCCATTGTTCTTCTGTTTTCTGATAAATATTTTGAGCTGAATGACAACTCACACATGCAGTTTGGGTATAAATCACATAACCTTCCTTTAAATGATCCAAGGTTACTTCTTTGAATTTCATTTGCATGACAGTCAATTCTTCGTCACCGGGAGCCTGAAGTCCTCTTGCAGGACTCGTAAACAAATAATTATCAGTAACAGGAGGAGTAGCGGTTGTTGATGGTGCCGGAGACGCTGATGCAGAAGTTGAACTTTTTTTAGTTACCGAACATGCCGAAATGATCGAAAAGATCATAACTACTAATAATATATTGGATGTTTTCATCGCTTTATAAATAAGATATAGAACAAATGTAATCCGCATATTAACACTTAATTGTTATTGGGTAGTTATTGTCTTGTTAATGACTTGTTAATGTGCTCCATATCCAGTATAAAATGGCTAATTTTGAGACACAAATGAAACTTGACGGAACCAATCCTTTTATTGCAATTTCTTCCATTGCATTATTTATCGTGCTGATCATACAGGTCAACTGGATCTTTCAGACCGCACAGGTAAAAGAAGAACTGTTCAATGAAAAAGCAAACCTTGTCCTTGCAAGAACAACTGATGCACTTCTTTCTGATAAACAAACCTGCGAGAAAATTGAGAATTCCGTAGAACAAAGGAACAACTCAGGATTTGTGGCCTTGCTGGAAAAAAATGAGATGCGTAAGATAGATTCATTGCTTGTTCATTTTATGAATTTCTACAGCTTTCATGTCGATTATTCTTTTGAGGTTATAAAATCAGGCGGGTTCCCTTTTAAGAAGGAAAACACTTTTACAAATGGCTCTCAACAAGGCTGTTATTCAGGGCTGATCCTTATAGTACTTTTTATGTTTTGGAGAACAGTTCGTTCACTAATGAAAGAGAAAATAATATCTGAGCATACGAATGACTTTCTTAATAACATGACTCATGAATTTAAAACTCCTTTAACGAATATTTCTCTGGCCGGTAAAATGATAATGAAAGATTCTAATATCAGACAGGAAGAGAAGATAAAACACTACTCAGAAATAATTCTTGAAGAAAATGAAAAATTAAGACTCCAGGTAGAACAGGTATTAAGTATGACTGCGCTTGAAAGAGGTGAAATCCCCTTACAAAAGACTGAGCTGGATTTCCATAAGCTGATCCACGATTCTTTAAAATGCATCAGCATACAGATAGAGAACAAGCAGGGGAATTGTATATTAAATCTGAATGCCAATAATTTTGTAATAATGGGAGACAAAACTCATTTTACAAATGCATTATGCAACCTGATAGACAATGCGATAAAATACTCAAAAGAAAAACCTGAATTAACTATTTCAACAACAAACACGGATCACCAGCTCGTTATTGTAATTTCAGACAATGGAATTGGAATAGAAAAAGATCATCAAAAAAAAGTATTCGATAAATTTTTCAGGGTTCCTACCGGTGATGTGCATAATGTAAAAGGATTCGGCCTTGGCCTCGCTTATGTTAAAAAGATAGTGGAATTGCACGGAGGCACAATTGAACTACTGAGTGAAAAGGATGAGGGAACAACATTCACAATAACATTACCAAATGCCTAAAGAGAAACTGAAAATACTACTTGCTGAAGACGACCTTAACCTTGGGATTTTGTTGGTTGACTATCTTGAAACGGAAGGTTTTG
Organism: Bacteroidota bacterium; assembly: GCA_021323165.1. Lineage (GTDB taxonomy): Bacteria > Bacteroidota > Bacteroidia > 2-12-FULL-35-15 > 2-12-FULL-35-15 > 2-12-FULL-35-15. Next base: position 16,217 of record JAJTCJ010000104.1, read on the forward strand.
ATGTTAAGCTTTGCAAAGATGGAGAACTCGCATTAAAAGCATTTCAGAATAATCATTTCGATCTTTGCTTATTAGATGTGATGATGCCAAAATTGGATGGTTTCTCATTAGCATCCGCAATCAGATCTAAAGATGAAATTATCCCTATAATATTTATTACTGCGAAATCATTGAAAGAGGATAAATTAAAGGGTTACGATCTTGGGGCTGATGATTACATAACAAAGCCTTTTGATGAGGAAGAACTATTATGGAAGATCAAAGCAATAATTCGAAGAATCCCTGAAGATAAAAACCAAACTTTAAAGAAGATCATTTCAATAGGCAATTACACTTTCGATTTTAACAATCAGGCATTAACCATAAATAGCAAAACAAAACGCATCACCGAAAAGGAAAGTGATATTCTCCATTATTTATCCACCCACCGAAATAAAATTATAAAACGGGAAGAAATGTTAAAAGAGATCTGGGGAGAGAACGATTATTTTTTCGGACGGAGTCTGGATGTATTTCTAACCAAAATTCGCAAATATCTAAAAGAAGATGCTCAATTAAGCATTGAGAATGTTTTTGGTGTTGGGTTTATTTTTAATGCTCCTGATGAGTAATTTTTATTTTAACGTCATCATAATCCATTAACGCGATTTGACAATAATTCGCCCCGGGTTCTAAGAAAGATTAGCTGAAATGAGATTGCTTCGGGCGAAAAGCCCTCGCAATGACGTTCTGTCCTAAACCAAAGTAAAAAACTAGAATCGAATCCCTATAACCAAAATATCATCCACTTGCTCGGTATCAGCTTTCCAGCTTTCTGCAAAATCATTCAGATAAAATTCCTGCTCAGGCATTGATTTATTTTGAATATCCTCAAGAATTTTTTTGAATTTTTTACTTGTAAGTTTTTTCCCATTCTTCCCACCGAAGAGATCCGCATAACCATCTGAAAAAATATACAGAGTATCTCCCTGATGCATTTTTAGTTCATGGCTTTCGAAATACTGGTCGTCATTTGTAGAACCGCCTATTGCATGCTTGGTCCCTTTAATTTCTTGTATTTCCTGGCTTCCAGCTCTGATAACCCACAATGGTCGATTAGCACCAGCGAATGTAATTGTATTTGTTTTTAGATCTGCAGCACATAAACCAATATCCATCCCATCACGTGTTGAATCATCTTTTTCAGATTGACGCAATGAAGCTTTAATTCCCTGGTTAAGCAATTTCAATATTTCTGATGGCGAGTTACTTTTTTTAATTGAGTCACTTAGTTTTTCCGACCCGATCATACTCATAAGGGCACCTGGAACACCATGACCTGTACAATCTGCAGCAGCAATGTAAGCAATACCGTTTTCGGAATGAAAGAAGTAAAAATCTCCGCTGACAATATCTTTAGGTTTGTAGAGAATAAAGCACTGAGGAAAGCATGTGAAAATTTCTTCTCTCTTGGGAAGCTTTGCTTGCTGGATACGCTTTGCATAAATAATACTATCTGTAATATCTTTATTTTTTTCCTCAATGGTCCTTTTTTGTTGCTCTGTTTCAATGTTTTTCAATTCAATTATATTCTTTTGCTTCCGCGTAACGCGTAGTGAACGGAATACAAAGACTGCGAAAAGGAATACTAAAAACAATCCTCCGGCAATTGACCATGTAATGACCTTTTGCTTCCTGCTTTTTTCATCAGCAATTACTCTTTCTTTTTCCTGTTGAGCTTTTAATACAGCTTCTTTTTTGTCATACTCATATTGCATATCCTTTTTGATCCCCGCTTTTTTTGTAGATTCACTTACCATGCTGTCCCGTAATGAGATGTATTTTTTGAAATGCTCATATGCCCCGGCAGTATTTTTCAATGCACTATCGGCTTGTGAAATAAGAAGGTGTGCGTTTCGCATGTTCTCTACAAAGTTTCCTTTTTCCGCGATCTCCAATGCCTGCTGCCCTTCCCGTAATGCATCTTTCGGTTTTGATGTCTTAATTAGAAAGAAGCCAATGTTCGCATGTGAATTTGAAACTTTTGCTTTATCTCCTATCTCATCATACAACTTCATACTTCTTGTATAGAAAGCTTGAACTGAATCATACTTACCTTGCTTTACATAAATTGTGGCGATATTATTAAGACAATTCGCCATCCCGTTCTTATTACCAATACTCTGAGCAAGGTTTAAACTTTTACGATAATACGTCAGGGCCTTCTCCTGATTACCTCTTTTGTCATAAGCATTCCCAATATTGTTATAAGAAACAGTCATACCTAACTTATCGTCTAATGCCTCTCTTATCTTTAAACTTTTATTATAATATTCAAGAGCCTTTTCAGTCTGCCCCACACGCATATACAACGCTCCTAAATTATTTAATGTAGAAGAGGCACCAACTTTATCATCCAGCTTTTCCTGAAGCTTTAAACTCTGATATAAATATTCAAGCGCCTTCTCGGTTTGTCCAAGACTACTATAAATACTTGCAATATTATTTAATGAGTAAGCGATGCCTTTTTCCTGGCCTATCTCTCTTTGTATCTTTAATGCTTTTAAAAGATAATCCAATGCCTTTTCCATCTGGCCAGTACCAGAATACATTGCTCCTATATTACTTAAAGAATTTGCAACTTCCGATTTAGCATCTATTTCTTCCTGGAGCTTTAATGCTCTTTCAAAATATTCAATTGACTTATCTATCTGTCCTTTACCATAATAGATATAGCCTGAATTACTTATTGCTGCTGCTTTATATAAAAGTAATGTATAACGGGTTTTTCCTTTGGCATTTGGAAGATTTTTATCTACAATAGAAATAACATTATTACAAATTGGAATAACAGTATCAGGATTAGAAAGACATAATATTTCCGTCTGATTAATATAAGCGATAATTCTTGTAGTATCATCTTTGGCTCCTTTTGCCACTGCTTCAAGAGAATCGAGTTTATTCTGTTGAGCATTGATTAGCTCTCCGTTTAAAGCACACATGATCAATAAAAGGAGGTATCTTAATTTATTTTTCATAAAATGTTATTTAATTCAAATTATTTGAACTCACTGTAATGATTTACATTTTTTAATAAAACGTGTAAATCAATCGGCATCTGAACAATTACTTAATTAGAAAAAAAGAGTGTTTGTGTATATTTGCATTTCAAATATAAACGAAAATGGGTAAATCTGACAATAATCCTTTCCGGATAAATAAAGTCAGATCTTAATCTTTAAGAAATACAACTAAATAACATATGGAAGACTGGAAAAAGATTTTTTACAAGATCGGAAATACTTCAGAAAGCTATTTTGACAGCCTAAAATTACGATTGCGTCAGCGACTTGGACTTCATTTGAATATACAGATCGTAACCTACATGACCTATGCTACTTCACATGAACTTTATATTCGGGGAAGAGTGCTCCTTAATAAAAATATTGAGATCAGTGATCGTGATACACTTTGGAAAAATCTTCACAACACATATAAAAGGATCAGCAGTGTGGAAGTAGCCGGTGCGAAGCTGAAGGTAAAATTCAGCGATACCGAACATGAATTCTTTTCAGATGAAGATGGTTACTTTGAACTACCTGTTAAACTTAAAAACCCTCTTCCACAGGAAGAGCTTTGGCATCATCCTCTTATTGAACTAATGGAATCTCCTTTTCCTTTTGTACAACCACTTCATGCAAGAGCCGAGGTGATGACCCCACCTTCTACTGCTAAATTCGGAGTCATAAGCGATATTGATGATACCGTTCTTACTACACATGCTCAAAGCCTATTAAAATCGGCTTATATGACCTTTATGAATAACGCATATTCACGTTTACCTTTTCAGGGTGTTTCGGAATTTTATCATGCATTGCAAAAAGGAATATCGGGTGCTGAAGAAAATCCTATTTTTTATGTTTCAAGCAGCCCCTGGAATTTATATGACCTTCTTGTAGATTTTTTAGAGATCAACAAAATTCCAAAAGGTCCTCTCTTCTTAAAAGATTATGGATTTACTCATAACAAACTTTTCACTGAATCGCATGGTGTTCACAAACCAAAACAAATACGCAATATTTTAAATGCTTACCCTCATCTCAATTTTATTCTAATTGGAGACAGCGGACAGCATGACCCGGAGATATATGCTGAAGTAATTAAAGAATTTCCAGGAAGGATACTTGCATCATATATACGTGATGTATCAGTGGATGAACGGGACATTGAAGTAAAGAATATTTCAGATGGAATTCTGCACCATAAAGTTGAAATGATTCTCGCAGAAAACAGTTATTCTGCGGCTGAACATGCTGCATCCAAAGGCTTTATCAACCCTGAAATGCTGCCATTAATAATGGCTGATAAGAAAGCAGATGAAGCACATTTAAACTCAACTGAAAAAATAATTGAGGAAGAAATAAGGAAACAAGACTGAAGACATGACACTCAATATTTCAAATTTACAAGCTGAAGTAATAAACAGCACTTATTCTGATATTGATCTCATCTTTGAATTATTTAACAATGCCACAGAGTATCAGAAAAAGAATGGATACGACCTTTGGCCACAATTCGGCAAAGAACTTATCGAAACCGAAATATCTCAGGGAAGAAACTGGAAAGTGCTTGACGAAAACAATGTTATTGGCTTCTTTTCTGTTTTATACAACGATCCAGTTATATGGACGGAGCGAGATAAAGATCCTTCAGTTTATCTGCATCGTATTGTTGTGAATCCGGAGTTCAAAGGCCATGGTTTAATGCAGATCATTAAAAACTGGTCCATAATTCATGCAAAAAAAACAGCCAGGAAATATGTAAGAATGGATACATGGGGTAATAATAAAAATCTCCGGAAATATTATATAGATTCCGGATTCAACTATATAGGCCAACAATATCTGCAGGAAACACCCGGCCTTCCGCCTCATTATGGCGGTTCAGTTTTAAGTCTGTTTGAAATAGAAGTTTAATCCCGTTCTGATAAACCTATTCAATTTAGCATTAAAAAAGCGAACATTTTTATTTGTTCGCTTCTTTACAATCTTATAATCATTTTTTACGCCCTTGTTTTTTTGCTGCCTTTTTAGGAGCTTTCTTTGCTACCTTTTTCATCGCTTTCTTAGGTGCCTTTTTAGCAGCTTTCTTCGGAGCAGCTTTTTTGGAAGCAGTTTTCTTAACAGTCTTTCCACTTAGCGGGGGGGGTGTTTTAGCCGCTTTTTTTGGCGCTTTCTTAGCTGACTTTTTAGTTCTCTTAACTGGATTTACAGGTGTTCTTGTAGGACCGGCATTTAATAAGCCGGCACCAAGATCATGAACCACTTCACCAATTCTTTCCAGAACCGTTTTATTTTTCTTTGACATGATTTTTAGTTTTAATTAAACATTGATGATTTCTCATCTGTCATAATACTTATATTAATAAACATGCCAACACACTCATCATAAATTTATGTCCCATCAAACATTAAATCTATAAAATTGCATTAAAAAAAAATCATGAAATCATTTTCAGTATTTTTAATGTTCAGCCTTTTAATAATAAGCGAAGCCAAAGCTAATGATCAAAATGACTCGCTAGCGAACGCGTATTATAAGATAGCTGAAGGTTTTAAAAAGAATGCAAAACCTGACAGTGCATTAATATATTATGAGAAAGCCGCATTTGAATATAAACAGTTAAACAAAACTGAAAATTTCATAGATGCATATAACCAGGTTGGAGTAATACTTACGCGTCAGGATAAATATGATAAAGCAGAGCGGTATTTAACCGAAGCTCTTAAAACAGGACTCGCTGTGCTGGATTCGAACAATCTCACTATTGCAGCCACGCACATTAGCTTGGGAGTTGTTTACAGTGCTAAAGAAAAATATTCTCTTTCGCTGAAGCATCATTATAAATCCCTTTCAATACGTTTATTTAACCTTGGAGAACATCATCATTTAGTTGCTACCAATTATGGTAATATCGGTAATGTTCATTTAAATAATAATGATTACGACAATGCTATTTCTGCACATCTCAGCGCTTTGAAAATAAGAGAGAAGATATTTGGGGCAAATAGTCCGGAAATAACACAAACCTATACTCATCTCGGCAACACCTATAAAGCGAAAGGAGATTATCAAATCTCTCTGGAATATTTTCAAAAAGCTCTGAATGCTAAGATCACACAAGTAGGATATAATCATAAAGAGCTTCCAAAATTCCATTCAAATCTCAGTACAGTGTATTATTTAATGGGAGATAAAGAAAACGGGGATGCTTATAAAATTGAGTCTGAAAGAATCCTGAAACAATAATACAATCCTTTATAACTTATATTCACATTGAGCCATTTAGGGAAAAATGAGAATTTCATCAAAATATCCCTGCAAAATCCACTTTTCATGTTTAGAGTACTTATACTCAATTTCACTCCTTTCCTTCACAGATATTGCATTCATCTGATTTAAAGCACAAAATAAATATTAAATTTATAACTCAAACTGCTCCAATTCGTTAAAAAATATTTCAAACCTACACTACATGAAACTCCTCGTGCTTACACCATTCATTTTATTGTGTTTATCTGCAACACAAACCAACGCGCAAACATCACTCCCTTCAGGCAAAACATCTACTGCGAGAAGCCCTGAAGTTATTTCTGTTCCTGAACCAAAGACGAAAAATACTAATTCAGGAGTTATACGAGATGATGAAAAAATTGCTTTGAGTATGCTAAATACTACCGAAATACCAACGGATTTCCCCAGATTTCAATCTGAAATGAGCTCCGTAGCCTATGAAAAACTTGTATATGAATGGTTTCTGAAAAATCCTGATAAAAGAAAAGAAACTACATCAACTCCTCAATAATAATTATTATCTCTTATTTTATTAAATCTATTAGTATGAAGAAATTTCTACTCTCTGCCCTTACTTTCTTATGCGCTCTTCAGAGCTTTGGTCAATCCCTGGGTAATGAAACCTGCGCAACTGCTGTAACTGTTCCTACGAACGGCACATGTATAACAGGTACTAATATTGGTGCTGATGCAGTTGGAGATCCCGCAGCTTCTTGTTTCAGTGTTGAAAATGCGATCTGGTTTAAGTTCGTTGCACCTCAGATGGGGCCTGTAACTATCACCAATAATGATCCGGGAACAAATTTCAATACACAGCTTGCTCTTTTCACAGGAACCTGCGGCTCACTTACAGAAGTTGTCTGTGAAAATGATAATGGTGTAGCTGCTGGTAAGGCAACGATCAATTCACCTTGTATAATTCCGGGACAAACATATTATGTAATGCTTGACGGTTATGCCGGGGCAACAGGAACATATTGTATCAAGATCATTACAGGAAACTCTCCTTCCAATGATAATTGTCAATGCCCTATCCCACTTCCAACTGATGGCTCATGTGTTAACGGTACAACATTAAATGCAACCAATCAATGGGGAAGCTTAGTTGGCTGTCAATCTGCGGCCTCTAATGTTGAAGTATGGTATTCATTTACTGCAACCCAAACCGGGATGACATTCAATCTTTCAGGTGGTGCATCAGGTCCGCTAACCGGAAACGGAGAAATAGTTGTTGCAAGAGGAACTTCATGTTCCACACTTAGTTTAACCGGTGGCGGCTCTGCCTGTGGTCCTTTGCCTTTAACTTATACTATGTCAGGTTTAGTTGTGGGCGCGCAATATTTTGTAACAATATCAAATCCTCCTGCCAATTCGGGATCCTTTGTCTTATGCGGAACGTCAGTAAATCCACCTGTAATACCCGGTCAGGATTGTCCGGGCGCTTCATTATTATGTACCAATGCAGCTATCAGTCAGCCGACATCAAATGGCGGTTACGGTATTCAGGAAGTTAATACAACTAATTCCTGCTGGGGAACTCTTGGCGGAGTAGGACAGGGAGAGCGTCAGTCAAGATGGTATAAATTTACTGTCGGCTGCAGCGGCCCTTTGACTTTCGATATTCGCCCTGTGAACAATAATGACGATTACGATTGGGCTATCTGGAACACAACTGTTAATGGTTGTCCTTCTCTTGCGAATCCTTCACATACTTCTGTTGCCTGTAACTGGCAAGGGATCGGTGGTGGGCCTAACGGTTCGACCGGAATGACTTCTACTCCTTCAACTGCATGTTCATCTCTAGGAGCTGTCGATTATACAGCTAACCCTGCCTGCGACCCTTACGCTTTTGTTAACACCGCTGCAGGTGGAGGAGCTTCAACTTACACACCATATTCAGCAGTTGCGGGTCAGACTTATGTAATGTTGATCGATAACTTTACTGCAACCAACAGTGGATTCACCCTTACCTGGGGACCGGGTGTTATCATAGGACCTGATCCTACATTCACAATTACAAACCCGGCATGTACGCGTGGAATCACAGTTGCAAAAACATGTACAACAACCAATTCAAGTCTTGTCTGGGATTTTGGTGATGGAATTACAATCAGTACCACAAGTGCAGGAAATCAAACTCATACTTATGCAGCAGACGGAACTTACAATGTTACCTTAACAATTACAGATGCATTGGGTTGTGTAAAAACACTTACAAGAACAGTTACTGTTGCAAACCCTCCTGCTGCACCAACAGCAGCTGGCGTTTCTATATGTTCGGGAAATACTGCAACTGTGACTGCAACTGCACCAGGCGGTCTATACCAATGGTACACAGCTTCAACAGGAGGAACACTTCTTGGTTCTGAAGCAAGTTATACAACACCTGTGCTCACTGCAAATGCAACTTATTACGTTCAGACAACAATAAACGGATGTACAAGTCCGCGTACAATAGTTAATGTTACAGTTAATCCAAATCCTGTTGCTGCGGTTGGTCCTGCTAAAACCATTTGTAATTTAACATCAACCACTATTGGCGCTGCGGCAGTGGGAACAAACACTTACAGCTGGACCTCTAATCCTGCAGGGTTTACATCTACATCATCAAACCCAACTGTATCTCCAAATGTTACAACAATATATACTGTTGTAGAAACAATTGCTGCTACCGGATGTACAGCTTCCAATAGTGTCACAATAACTGTAACTCCTGTACCGGTTGCAACCGCAACTCCGTCATCCTCTACGATCTGTTCAAATACAGCAACTTCAATTGCTTTAACAAGCAATGTAGGTAGTACCACATTTGCATGGACTGTTTCAACAAGTGCCGGAACATTAACCGGAGCCTCAGCCGGTTCAGGGTCCACAATTGCACAGACATTAATAAACTCTTCAACAACCTCTCAAACGGCTACCTATACTATCACTCCAACAGCCGGAGGATGTGCAGGTGCTCCGATAACAGTTGTGATCACTGTGAATCCAAGACCGGTTGTAACTGCAACACCTGCATCATCAACAATCTGTTCAGGAGATGCTACCTCAATTGCACTCACAAGTAATTTACCAGGAACAACCTTCGCATGGACGATAACCACTTCGGGATCAACAACCGGAGCGGCAGCAGGTTCAGGCGCAACTATAGCACAAACAATTACAAACACATCAACAGTTGCACAAACTGTAACATATAATATTACACCGACTGCTGCAGGTTGTACAGGAGCCCCTGTTGCTGTTGTAGTAACGATCAATCCTCGTCCGGTTGTAACTGCAACACCTGCATCACAAAGTTTCTGTTCAGGTGGTACAACAGGTATCGCTTTAACAAGTAATGTTACCGGAACTACTTTTTCATGGACCGTTACAACAAGCTCCGCTTCTCTAACAGGTGCTTCAGCAGGAACAGGTTCTAATATTACTCAAACTTTAACAAGCACTTCCGCTTCAGCGCAAACAGCAACTTATACTATAACACCATCTGCAAATTCTTGTCCTGGTACACCTATAACAGTTGTTATCACAGTTAATCCAAGACCAGTTGCCACTGCAACGCCAGCTTCAGATCTTATCTGTTCAGGAACTGCACCTAACATTGTGTTAACCAACAACGTTTCAGGAACAACATTCGCATGGACAGTTTCAACAAGTTCAGGATTATTGACAGGAGCCTCTGCCGGTTCAGGATCAACGATCTCTCAGGTTTTAACCAATGCTTCAACCACTAATCAAACAGTTACTTATAATGTAACTCCTACAGCAGGAGGATGTGCAGGAACTCCTATCTCAGTAGTGATCACTGTTAAACCAACACCTGCTGTAACAGCGACACCATCTCCATCAACTGTCTGTTCAGGAAATGCAACTTCAATTGCCTTAACAAGTACAGTTGCAGGTACTACATTTGCATGGACTGTTTCTGCTCCGGCTTCTGTTACCGGTGCTTCGGCTGGATCCGGTGCAACAATCGGGCAGACCTTAACTAACACATCAAACATTGCTCAGAATGTTACATACACAGTAACACCAACAGCTGCCGGTTGTGCAGGAACTCCTGTTGCTGTTGTAGTAACTGTGAATCCAAGGCCTGTTGTAACTGCAACCCCGGCTTCTCAAACATTCTGTTCCGGAGGGACTACCGGAATTGCTTTAACAAGCAATGTTGCTGGAACTACTTTCAGCTGGACAGTTTCTACAAGCTCTGGATTACTTACAGGAGCTTCGGCAGGTTCAGGTTCTAACATAGCTCAGACCTTAACCAACACATCTACAACAGCTCAAACAGCAACTTATACTATTACCCCTACAGCGAACTCTTGTGCAGGTACTCCTGTTACTGTTGTGATAACTGTTAATCCAATTGATAATCCTGCTTTCAATTATGCATCTTCTACTTATTGCGTTACAGGAACTGATCCTTTCGCA
>JAJTCJ010000167.1 GCA_021323165.1 Bacteroidota bacterium
GTTTTAAAAAATAATATGAAGATCGATGAAGCGAAAGAACAGTTTAAAAAGTATTCGGCTTCTGTACCTGATGATAAAAAAACAAGTTCTCAGTTCAAGTCTCTCGATGATATAAAAATATGGATCTCAAGGGCTCAGCAATACGAAATTAAGCCTGTTCCGATCAATACTCCCAATGCGGAATTCAGCCCTGTTTTCTTTAAGGATAAACTTGTTTATGCTTCTTCAAAAAAGAAAGACATGGTGAATGAAAGCAAGGATGCCTGGGATGGACAGCCCTTTCTTAATGTAGTTTCAAGTACTTTTAAAAAAGATAAGAATGGAGAGAATGAAGTAACAAAGAATTTGGTTTCTTTTCCATGGCCTATAAACACTGATTATCATGATGGCCCTGTTTGTTTTAATTCTGAGCAAACTATTGCATACGTCACCCGTGTTGATTATAAAATAAATAAAAAGGATAAGGATTTTGTGAACAGGCCCAAGCTCTATACATTTCACCTAAAGGGTTCTAAATGGGTGAATGCAGGCTCTTTTCCTTATAACAGTGAATCTTATTCGATCCTGCATCCAAGTATTTCTTTTGATGGGCAATATTTATATTTTGCTTCAGACATGCCGGGCGGACAGGGCGGAATGGATATATACGTATCTAAAAAAGAAGGTGAATCATGGGCAAAACCATTGAATCTCGGTCCTGTAATTAATACTCCCGGTAACGAAGTTTTCCCGTATATACGAAAGGACGGTACACTATACTTTTCTTCTGATTCACATCCCGGTTTCGGTGGTTTGGATGTGTTTTCCTCTGTAAAATCAAATGGAGAATATGAAGAGGTGAGAAATATGGGAACACCATTCAATTCATATACCGATGATTTTGGACTTACTTTCTATGATGATAATCTTAAAGGATTTTTATCTTCTGACAGGCCCGGGGGAAAAGGAATGGACGACATATATAGTTTTACCGCGCTGAATAAACTTATTGCTGTGTCTGGTAAGATCTTACTTAGCAAGGATATTAACGATCCTGCAAAGAATGTTCAGGTTAATCTTCTCACTTCTGACGGAAGTATAATTTCTCTAACAACAACCGATTCTACGGGTTTTTTCAAATTTGAAAATCTGAATCCGGATCAGAATTATATGGTGAAGTTGAATGAAGAAGATCCAAACCTGAAAAAGAATAATAAATATTACATGGCTGACCAAAGCGGGAAGATCATGCGTGTTACAGTTATAAATGATAAAGGAGGCAAGTTCGTTTTCACTAATCTACCTTTCGATCCAAATTCTTTAGCTCAATTAGGATTGGAAGAGATCACTCTTGCCGGTAATTTATTATACGGAGAAAATCCTTCCAGACCAATGGCGGAAACCAAAGTTAACCTTGTGAATGAAAAAGGTGAGGTCGTTCAGACAGTTACAACCAATGAATTGGGAGCTTTTATTTTTACTAATCTCCCTCCTGATCAGAACTTTTTTGTAAAAGTTGAAGAGGAGGATACCAAACTTGCACCGGATACAAGGATCACAGTTACAAATGTTGAAGGCAGAGAGATCTATACTACGAAAACAGATAAGAATGGTGGATTTAAATTTGAATTTCTGGCAACAGATGTTCACAATCTTGAAATGCTTAAAGTAGAAGACAGTGAACTTCGATTTGATTTTATAGCTTTTCTGGTTTCTGAGAAAAAGGATCCTCTTGCTAATACTGTAATTAATCTTGTGAACGAGAAAGGTGAGATCATTCAAAGTATTAAAACGGATGCAAGTGGTGGATTCTTATTTACGAATTTACCTGCTAATAAAGATCTGATGTTCGCTGTAGACGAAAATGATACAAGGTTGAAGGAGTTCGCTAAATTGTATTTAGTTGATTCAAAAGGGAATGTCATTAAGGAAATAAGCCGAAGCAATGGTGTTTTCAGATTTACTGTTCTGCCAAGTGAAGAAAAGAATTTAGGTGTTGTTTATGCTGAGGATCCTGAATTGGCACTTCAGCGAAAAGGCGACATGTTATTTGAATGGAAAGCTTTTTTAGTGGATGACAAAAAAACTCCGATCACAGAAACTACAATCTCTCTTGTGAACGCTGATGGTCAGACAATTCAAAGCATCAAAACAGATAAGCTGGGAAGTTTTGCATTTACCAATTTACCAGCGGATAAAAATTTACTTTTTGCCGTGGATGATAAAAATCCTAAGATCAGAGATCTTAAAATAATGTATGTTGTTGATGATAAAGGAAATATTCTCAAAGAGATTGTGAAAAGCGGAGGTAAATTTATATTTACTGTTTTACCTCGCGAAGAAAGAGTGTTAGGTACAGTTTATTCTCCAGATACTGATCTTGCTGCGAGAAAAGATCTTAATATTTCAAACAAGGATGTCCGCTTTGAACTGAATGCTGTTTTAGCTAATGAGAACAAAGAGCCTTTGCCGCTTGTTGGTATCAATCTTCTTAATGCAAATGGAGACTTAATGAAAAATATTAAGACAAACGACAAAGGAGCTTTTATGTTTACAGATCTACCTGCAGATCAGAATTTGTTATTTGCAGTTGATGAATCCGATACTAAAATA
>JAJTCJ010000105.1 GCA_021323165.1 Bacteroidota bacterium
AGTCATTCTAAATTCACTTAAGCTAAATAATAACAATTGGGAAGAAACTTTCTATCAGTTGATAGCACGCAATTTTGGTTTCAATACAAATGCAGAGCCTTTTGAATTACTTGCTAAATCTCTTCCATCCTCTTATCTGGCAAAACATAAGAACAGCCTCCTGTCTATTGAAGCAATGTTGTATGGACAAGCAGGCATGCTGGAACAACACTTTGAGGACAAATATCCTTTAAGTCTTCAGAATGAATATGTTTTTCTTAGGCAGAAGTTCAGGTTGCAACCCATGGATAAGCATTTATGGAAGTTTTTGAGATTGCGTCCGATTAATTTTCCCAGCGTGAGGATAGCTCAGTTTGCTGATCTCATTCACCGGTCATCTAATCTTTTTTCCAAAATAATAAATGCAAAAACTGTAGAGGAATTTCATAAGCTTTTTGATGTTTCAGTTTCTCCTTACTGGGAATCACACTATGTTTTTGACAAAGTCACTGCTGTCAAGAAAAAGAACTTGGGTGAAGAAGCTGTTAATAGCATACTTATTAATTCGGTCGTGCCATTTCTATTTGTTTACGGTAAATATAAAGGTGAAGATGAATTTGTTTCCCGGTCAATCGATCTTCTTGAGAATATCCGTTCAGAAAACAATTCGATCATTAAAGAATGGAAATTGCGTAAGATCAGTTCGGAAAATGCATATACTTCTCAGGCTTTGATTCAGCTTAAAAATGAATATTGTAAGTCAAAAAAATGTCTGAATTGTAATATTGGTAATTATTTGCTTAAAAATTCTTAATTTAGAGCTTCCAAATCTAAACAGAACATTTAATGATCAGACAGATACAAAATTGGTTCGAAGCCAGGGCATTCGGAGTTTGCTCATGGTGGGGAAAAAAATTAGGGATAAATACAACTACCATTCGTATGTATTTTATCTACCTGTCATTCTTTACTGTTGGTTCACCGGTGATCATGTATTTCATTATGGCTTTTATTCTTGAGCATAAGCATTCCTTTAAACCGGTTAAGCAAAAAAGAAGAAGCGTCTGGGATCTTTAAATAATTAATAATCATCAATTACTGATACTGTTTTGGGTTTCCGCTATTTTTCCAGGATATATTTTTCTATAGCACTTATCTTTCTGATTGTATGTGGCGGGATCATCGGTTTCATGCTGATAGAAAAGTATGAATTTCTGGATGCGTTCTATATGACTATAATTACGGTTGCAACCGTTGGATTTCAGGAAGTACATCCATTAAGTCAGGACGGGAGGATATTCACATCATTTTTAATTATAACAAGTTTTGGTACATTTGCTTATGCCGTAACTTCAATTTCAAATTATATCGCGGAAGGAAAATTCAATGAGTATTTTAAACATGTAAAAGTGACAGCAGCAATTGAAAAATTAGAGGATCATGTGATCATTTGTGGTTTCGGAAGGAATGGCCGTCAGGCTGCACACGTTTTGAAAAAGCATAATACACGCTTTGTCGTGATCGAAGAAAAGAAAGAAGTGATCGATACTATCACTCATCGTCATTCTGATCTGGTAATACATGGTGATGGAACGCACGATGAGATTTTAGAACGTGCCGGAATAAAGAAAGCAAAAGCCATTATTACAACTCTGCCTTTTGACGCTGATAATCTATTTATTGTTCTTTCTGCTCGTACCCTTAATCCTAAACTTATTATTATTTCACGTGCTTCTGAGGATAATTCTGACAAAAAATTAAAACTAGCCGGGGCAGATAATGTAATTATGCCTGATAAGATCGGTGGTGCACATATGGCTTCTCTTGTAATGAAACCCGATGTGATGGAATTTCTTGATTTTATTACCGGTCAGGGGGGTGATAATATTCGTCTTGAAGAAATTACTTTTGAAAATCTTTCGGATGAATTCAAAAATAAAACTATCAGAGAGCTTGAAGTTAGAAACAGATCCGGTGCAAATATCATTGGCTTTAAAACCGGTAACGGTGAATATGTGATAAATCCTAATGCTGATACTAAAATAATTCCTGATGCTAAATTGTTTGTTTTAGGTACCACCGAACAGATCACTAAGCTTAAAGAACTTTTTATTTAATATTCCTTATTATACTTTAATGAAGACCATACTTATTACCGGAAGCAACGGACTCTTAGGACAAAAAATAGTTTATACTTTGTTAAGTAGAAAAGATGTAAAGATTATTGCAACATCTGTTGGTGAGAACAGACTGGTAAAACGTGATGGATATATTTATGAAAGTCTTGATATTACAAGCAAAGATGAAGTAAGAAAAGTGCTGGGTAAATTTTCTCCTGATGTAGTTATCAATACTGCAGCAATGACCAATGTAGATCTTTGCGAGTCAAAAAAGGAAGAATGTTGGGCACTGAATGTTGAAGCGGTTCAGAATCTTGTTGATGTGATAACTGAAATGACGGATTCAAATATTCATTTGATACATCTTTCAACTGATTTTATTTTCGATGGAGAAAAAGGATCACCATATATTGAAACAGATGTGCCGAATCCTTTAAGTTATTATGCCTTATCTAAATATGAATCGGAAAAGGTTTTACAAAAGAGTAAAATTAAATGGGCGATAGCCCGAACAATTATTGTTTACGGGATAGTGGATAATATGAGCCGTTCAAATATCGTTCTTTGGGCTAAGGATGCTTTATCAAAAGGACAAAAGATAAATGTGGTGGATGATCAGTTTCGTGCACCAACCTTAGCTGAAGATCTTGCAGACGGGTGTATTCTTATCGCAGACAAAGGCGCAACAGGAA
The DNA here is from genome assembly GCA_021323165.1 of Bacteroidota bacterium. GTDB lineage: Bacteria > Bacteroidota > Bacteroidia > 2-12-FULL-35-15 > 2-12-FULL-35-15 > 2-12-FULL-35-15. Next base: position 2,792 of record JAJTCJ010000105.1, read on the forward strand.
TTTATCATTTGTCGGGTCCATCAACATTTAGCATTCTTGAACTTGTTTATAAAATTGCAGATTTTTGGAAACTAGACAAATCACTCATAACTCCTGCAAAATCTACAACGTTAAATCAGCCGGCTAAACGTCCTGCTTATACAGGTTTTATTATTGATAAAGCAAAAAAGGAACTTGGGTATCAGCCCCGCAGTTTTGAGGAAGGCCTTGCTTTTCTGGATAAGCAACTGACAATGTAAAAGGTTAAAGACTAAAAGGAAAATCTTTTTTAGTATTCTTAGTTGTTATTTTTCTGTCCGAGTCTTAAGTGTTAATTTCAGAAGAAAAAATCCTGCACTTCCGGCCACGAGCGACCCCAGGAGTATTGCCATTTTAGAATTATTTATGGTTCCGGCATCTTCAAATGCAAGCATCGTAATAAATATTGACATTGTAAAACCAATACCTCCTAAGAAACCGACACTCAGGATATTTTTCCAATTCAGGTCTTCCGGCAGGGCACATAATCCTAACTTGGTACCAAGAAAAGAAAATAGCCAGATACCTAAAGGTTTCCCTATGATCAGACCTGCAAGTATACCTAAACTATATGTTTGTTGTAAACCATCAAGGAAATTATCATCTATTGAAATGCATGTATTTGCTAATGCAAAAAGGGGTAGAATAAAAAATGCAACAGGTTTGTGTAAAAAGTGCTGAAGTATGTACGATGGTGATTTTTCATCTCCGTTTCCAAAGGGAATTGCAAAGGCCAGTAGCACACCTGTTAAAGTTGAATGCACGCCCGATTGAAGCATAAAATACCACATGACTACGCCTCCTAATAAGTAAGGAATTAAATTGTGAACTTTTAATCGGTTTAAGATCAGAAGAACTATCCAAACAGCGAGCGTAATGAGTAAACTTAATAAATGAATTGAACCAGCATAACATGTAGCGATAACAATTATAGCACCCACATCATCCATTACTGCGAGCGCTGTTAAAAATATTTTGAGAGAGATAGGAACACGATTTCCTAATAATGATAAGATTCCGATTGCAAAAGCAATATCAGTTGCCATGGGAATTCCCGCTCCGGCTTGGTAGTTGGTTTTGAGATTAATAAAAAGGTAGATTCCAGCAGGTATAATCATTCCTCCTATCGCACCAAAAATAGGTAATGAGGCTTTCTTAATATCTGAAAGTTCACCGTTATAAATTTCACGTTCCAATTCCAATCCGATCAGTAAAAAGAAAATGGTCATAAGACCTTCGTTTATCCAATGTTCAATTGTATAATTACCAACCTCTAGATGCCAGAAAGCAGCATAGTTTGTTTGGAGTGATGAATTGGCAAGAATGAGAGAAAGAATTGTAGCAGCTATTAAGATCAGTCCACCCGCTTTTTCGCTATCAAAGAAATCATTAAAAAGTTTCGTTAGTTTCATCCCGGGATTTTACTTTTAATTGTATAATAATAATCTGCTGTAATAATATGTTTGTAAATTTAATAAAACCGAATTCTTATTCTTGTATTTGTAATTAAATGTTATATATATTTGGAACTCATTCAAAACACAAATTATGGCAAATTTAGGTATTAAAAAACCTCTTGATAAATTAATGGCTGAAGCAGATGACAGCGAAAAAGGGTTAAAAAGAACTCTTGGAGCTGGAAACCTTATTGCATTAGGAATTGGTGCGATCATCGGTGCTGGTTTGTTTGTAAGAACTGCTGCGGCTGCGGCTGATAATGCAGGTCCTTCTGTTACAATCGGATTTATAGTGGCTGCAATTGGTTGTGCTTTTGCGGGTTTATGTTATGCGGAATTTGCGTCAATGATCCCGATTGCAGGAAGCGCATACACTTATTCATATGCAACAATGGGTGAATTCGTGGCCTGGATCATCGGATGGGATCTTGTGCTTGAATATGCTTTAGGTGCTGCTACTGTTGGTATTGCATGGAGTGAATATCTGAATAAATTACTTGAATATTTTGGAATGCATATACCTTATGAATGGTGTCATTCTCCATTTGAAAAAATTACTGATGCAGCTGGGGTTGTTACCGGACATGGTATGATGAATATTCCTGCATTATTTATTATCGCTCTTTTATCTTTCCTTCTTATAAAAGGTACAAAAGAATCTGCCTGGATCAACGGAATTATCGTAATAACCAAGGTTGCGATTGTGATATTATTTATTCTTTTCGGATGGTCATATATGAATCCGGTTAATCATACACCTTATATCCCTGAAGCAACAATCTATACTGATTCAAGCGGGCTGGAACATAATTATGGTGGTATAATGGGAATATTAGGTGCTGCAGGTGTAGTGTTTTTCGCTTTTATTGGTTTTGATGCTGTTTCAACTGCAGCACAGGAAGCTAAAAATCCAAAGCGCGATATGCCGATTGGTATTTTAGGATCACTTGCGATTTGTACTATCTTATACATTTTGTTCGCTCACGTTCTTACGGGAGTTGCTTCTGTGGATGATTTCCGTAACAATGGTCGTGAAGCTTCTGTAACGTACGCGATCAATACTTATATGTTGGAATACGGATGGCTTGCAAAATTAGTGACTGTAGCCATCTTAGCAGGTTTCTCTTCTGTGATCCTTGTTATGTTAATGGGACAGTCCCGTGTTTTTTACTCAATGAGTGTTGACGGACTTGTTCCTAAAATGTTCTCTAACCTTCATCCTAAATACAGGACTCCTTATAAATCAAATCTTTTCTTTTTAGGATTTGTTGGTTTGTTTGCAGCGTTTGTACCTGGTGATATTGTAGGAGATATGACGAGCATCGGAACATTATTCGCCTTCATTCTTGTATGTGCGGGTGTATGGATCATGCGTGTGAAGAATCCGGAACTGAAACGTCAGTTTAAAACTCCTTTTGTACCATTAGTTCCAATCCTGGGAATTGTTGTTTGCGGTGCAATGATCTTTGGACTTGGATGGCCAAACTGGGCTCGTCTTGGAGTTTGGATGGCTATTGGTGTTGTTTTCTATTTTATTTATGGAATGAAAAACAGTAAGTTGAATAATCCCGATAAGGATAAAGAATAGATATATCAATTTTAATATTGAAAGGACGGTTAATTCCGTCCTTTTTTTTAATACATAGGCAATAAAATGTCAGAAGAAAAAACTGAATTAAAACGTACGCTTGGATTAGTAGATGCTACAAGTATTGTTGCCGGCTCTATGATAGGCTCCGGTATTTTTATTGTCACTTCCCAGATGTCTCGCGATCTTGGTTCTGCAGGATGGTTATTGCTTGTATGGGTACTTACCGGACTTATAACTGTTTTCGCAGCCTTAAGTTATGGGGAGCTTGCAGGTATGATGCCGAACGCGGGTGGACAGTTTGTTTACATTCAACATGCTTATGGAAGAATGATCTCCTTTCTTTATGGCTGGACGGTCTTTACAGTTATTCAAACAGGTGTAATTGCTGCAGTTGCTGTGGCATTCGCAAAGTACACTTCAGTTTTTTTTCCTGAGCTTAATAACATTCTTGTAGAGATAAATGTCTTTAAAATAACCTATGCACAAATTGTTGGAATGGCCAGCATAATCCTTCTTACGTTTATCAATAGCAGGGGAGTGCAGAATGGAAAAAGCATTCAGTTAATATTTACTTCAGCTAAGCTCTTCGCTTTATTTGCACTTATTATTCTTGGTTTAGCTATAGGTTTTAGAGGTGATGTAATCGTGCAAAATTTTCAGGATATGTGGAATGCGAGCAGAACAGTGATAGCTGATGATGGAACTATAAACGTCTTCCCTTTGGCAGGATCTGCTTTACTTGGTGCAATGGGTGCAACTATTATCAATTCATTGTTTTCAAGTGATGCATGGAACAATGTAACATTCATAGCTTCAGAGATCAAGGATCCGAAAAAAAATATTCCCCGCAGTTTATTTCTGGGAACTTTTATTGTGACAATAATTTACATTCTGGCAAATGTTGCTTACCTCGCTTTACTGCCTATGAAAGGAAATCCAAATGCTGCTGATGTGATCGGACAAGGAATTATGTTCCCAAGTAATGATCGCGTTGGAGCAGCAGCAGCTTCAGTTATATTCGGTGATCCTGCCGTTTATATTATGGCTGTGCTGATCATGGTTTCTACCTTCGGATGTAATAATGGATTGATTCTCGCAGGTGCCCGTTTATTTTATGCAATGGCAAAAGATGGTTTGTTTTTTAAAGGGGCTGCTGTATTAAATGATAGACAGGTTCCTGCAAAAGCTTTGTGGCTGCAATGCTTATGGGCCTGCGTATTATGTTTGTCAGGGAAGTATGGAGATCTTTTAACATATGCCACATTCGCTTCTCTATTGTTTTACATACTCACGATCGGTGGAATATTTATCCTGAGAAAAAAAGAACCTGATACAGAACGCCCTTACAAAGCATTTGGCTATCCTGTGATTCCTGCTTTATACATCATTATCACTTCAGCAATTTGTATCGATCTTTTAATCTATGATACCCGAAATACAGGTTTTGGTTTATTGATTGTGCTGATTGGAATACCTGTTTATTATCTCACCCAAAAGCGCCAGCCGGCAGACTAAACACGAACTAAACAGAACTACTCTCAAATTTTACTACTCCAATTAAAACGATTTGTGTTTTAGCAAACACAGATTCGACATTCGTTGTCACCCCTGAGCTTGTCGAAGGGCGTTATTAGTAAGTAATTAGTATTAATCGTAATCTGTTTTATGAAACAAATTTTTCGTGACTATCTCACCTTTAATAAACGTGAGCGTAATGGAGTATTTATTCTCCTCTCTATTATTATTCTTTTGTTGGTTTATCTTAATGTTTCTGAAAATTTTCAGGAAACTGAAACAATACAAATAAGCCGATTTGATCTTGAACCTGATTCTAAATCTTATCAAGAAACTTCATACAGCAACTCTTCCGATGAAAAAGAAGATGCTTCTTTAAAATCAAATTCTAAAGGTTCTGAAAGATTTAACTTTGACCCAAACGGCTTATCTGAAAAGGATTGGAGAAGATTGGGTCTTACGGATAAGCAGATCAGAACAATTAAGAATTATGAATCTAAGGGAGGGAAATTTAAAAAGAAGGAAGATCTTAAAAAGATGTATAGTATAAAAAATGAATTGTATGAATCATTGGAGCAGTACATTAAAATTTCATCACTTGCCTCAGATATTAAAAATGAAAAGGTCCTGATTTCAGAAGTGAAAGACACTAAAAAACCGGTATTAATTCCAACACTGCTAGATTTAAATTCTGCTGATTCAGCAATGCTTACGACTATAAAAGGTATAGGGCCATTTTTTGCAAAAACGATAATTAAGTATCGGAATTCATTGGGAGGTTTTTATGCAAAAGAACAATTAATGGAAGTATGGAAATTCGACAGGGAAAAATTCGATATGGTAGAAAAGTTTCTGATTGTTGATCCGCTGAAAATAAAAAAGATCAATATCAATACCTGTGAAGCTGAGCACTTAAAAAGTCCCTACATCAAATGGAATGTGGCTAATGCAATTGTAAATTACAGGAAACAGCATGGAAAGTTCAAAACTATTGACGAGATTACTAAAACAGATTTGGTAGATGAAGAAACACTCCGTAAAATTGCACCTTATCTGACCGTAGAATGATTATCTACGGAGTCTGTCCCCCTTTGAAAGGGGCAGGGGGATGTAACACTCAACATTATATACAATGCTCGAAGAAAAAATAAAATCCGTTATTCGCGATGTGCCTGATTTTCCTAAGCCCGGAATACTTTTTAAGGACATCACTCCCATATTGCATGATCATAAATTATGTTCCGAAATAGTTGATGCTTTTGCTGAAAAGCTTTCCGAAAGTAAGCCGGACGCAATTGTAGGTATCGAAAGCAGAGGCTTTTTATTCGGCTTCGCCTTAGCTAACAAATTACAAATCCCGTTTATTTTGGTTCGTAAAGCAGGAAAATTACCGTATAAAAAAATTGCTTTTGAATATTCGTTGGAATATGGCACAGCAAAAGTAGAGATGCATGAGGATGAGATCAAAAAAGGTTGGAATGTATTAATCCATGATGATCTTTTAGCTACAGGGGGAACTGCAGAAGCCGCAGCAAAATTAATTCAAATGCAGGGCGGAAATGTTTCCGGATTTGCATTCCTGGTTGAATTGGAATTTCTTAAAGGCACTGAAAAGCTTCAGCAATACAGCAAAAATAGTATTTCCTTAGTAAGGTATTAAATAGATTAACAACCACAGATCGTAAATTCGTATTATTCGTATTCGTAGATAGTAAATTCAGATTAGCTATCCGTACTTTCAATATTTTGTATATTTTTGCGCCTCTAACAAACTCAAAAACACAGATGGATTTTAGCACATGATGGAGTGGGACGAATCACAGGAATTTCCTGTAGAAGTTTTCAAAAAGCTTGGTGAGCTGGGTTTAATGGGTGTTTTGGTTCCTCAGGAATATGGCGGATCCGGATTTACTTACACTGAATACGTAACTGCGATCAGCGAATTGGCAAAGATCTGCGGATCAATAGGTTTATCAATGGCCGCTCACAACTCTTTGTGTACAGGACATATCATGGCTTTCGGTAATGAAGCGCAAAAGAAAAAATATCTTCCGAAACTTGCAACCGCTGAATGGATAGGTGCTTGGGGTTTAACTGAAACAGGAACTGGATCAGATTCAGGTGCAATGACTACCACCGCAAAAAAGGATGGAGATCATTGGATAATAAACGGTTCAAAGAATTTCATTACTCATGCTATTTCCGGTAATGTGGCTGTAGTTATTGTACGTACAGGAGAAAAAGGATCAAAAGGCATGTCTGCTTTTATTATAGAAAGAGGAACTCCTGGATTCAAATCCGGTAAAAAAGAAAATAAATTAGGAATGCGTGCTTCTGAAACAGCTGAGCTGATTTTTGATAATTGCCGCGTTCATAAAGATCAGATGTTAGGGCAGGAGGGTGAAGGTTTCGTTCAGGCAATGAAGGTTCTTGACGGAGGCCGTATCTCAATTGCTGCATTGTCTTTGGGTATTGCAAAAGGTGCATTTGATGCTGCATTGAAATACTCGAAAGAACGTGAACAATTTGGTAAGCCTATTTCACATTTCCAGGCAATTTCTTTCAAATTAGCCGATATGGCAACAGAAATTGAAGCTGCGGAGTTACTAACTTTCATGGCTGCAGACAGAAAAAATAAAGGCCTTAAAATGACCAAAGAAGGTGCTTTCGCTAAGTATTACGCTTCAGAAGTTTCTGTTAGAGTATCTACTGAGGCAGTTCAGATCTTTGGTGGTTACGGTTACACAAAAGATTTCCCTGCAGAGAAGTATTACCGCGATTCAAAGCTTTGTACTATCGGAGAAGGTACTTCAGAGATCCAAAAGCTGGTTATTGCAAGGGAGATAATGAAATAATAAAGAGAACCGATGAAAAAAGGAACTTGTTTATTTTTCCTCCTTGGCGCAGTGCTGATGATGTCTTGTCAGAAAAAGCAGGATTGGGATTGCACATGTACGATAAAGAATGCTGGAAATCCCTCTTTTACAGTGAATGAGGTTATATTGAATGAAACACAATCGGCTTCAAATGATCAATGTAATGAATACGGACAATCATATTTCAGCGGAAATGGATCTTATTCCTGTAAAATTGACTAATTCAGTCAAAAAATTGAATTTTTCGTTTTACGGATTAAAATAAATTTAATATATTTGCATCCCCAATTATAAAAAGGGAACATTGAAATGGTTAATGTTTAATTCGCCAGATCAGCAAAATCAACAAATCAAAAATTTAAAAGATGTTAATAGTTCAGGTTAAAGAAGGTGAAGCAATCGAAAAAGCGCTAAAAAAATTCAAAAAGAAATTTGAAAAAACAGGTGTTGTAAAAGAGTTACGTGAACGTCAGAAATTCACAAAACCATCTTATTTATTAGAAAGATTCGCATGAACATTTTGTTCGTGCGAATCTTTCGTTTTTGTGCTTATTGAATATGTCGTTGAGATGTTTCCATTTTCCGGAAAACATACTGAGTAGTGCACAATATTAAATTAAGATTTTTTTATCCTGAGCTTAAGCCGGGTGTCATAGGTTATTCTTCGGGAAAATGTTATTATTGGTGAAAAATTTTTGCTTGGTTTAACAACTTTTTTTAGTTTTAAACGTTTCATCAGAAGAGATTCGGAAAAAGTAAATTTTTTCATTTATGATCGCCAGCAAGGACAGTTTTCTAAATTACCTTCAATTCGAAAAGCGATTTTCCAAACACACATTATTAGCTTATTCTCACGATTTGGAGCAGTTATACGTCTATCTCCAGACTACTTATCAAACCCAGAACCTTTCCGATATTAATCATTTACTGATCCGGTCATGGATAGTGCAGATGATGGAGCAGAAGATAAGTGCCAGAAGTATTAATCGTAAGATCACCACATTAAAAACATTCTATAAATATCTTCTTCGTCAAGGGCTGGTGACTGAGAATCCGATGTTAAAGATCCAGTCTCCAAAAACCTCCAAGAGACTTCCCGTATTTGTTGAGAAAGAAAAAATGGATCTTTTGCTCGATAATGTGACGTTTGAAGAAGGTGAAGAGGGGCTAAGAAACCGACTGATAATCGAATTGTTTTATGCTACCGGAATGCGTTTGTCTGAACTTATTAATCTACGTGAAAATGATGTCGATCTTTATTCAGGTCAGTTAAAAGTTCTGGGTAAAAGAAATAAAGAACGGATAATCCCATTCAGTAATGAGCTTAAAAGGGCTATAGAGTCATATCTTGCAATCAAGTCATTTAAAAACTCCGAATTTCTGCTTGTAAATTCATCCGGTGAAAAATTATATGAAAAACTTGTATATAAAATAGTGAAGCAGTATCTTTCCCTTGTTACAACAATAGATAAGAAAAGCCCGCATGTTCTTCGACATACCTTTGCAACACATATGTTGAATAATGGAGCGGATCTGAATGCAATCAAGGAATTGCTTGGTCATGCGAATCTTTCCGCTACCCAGGTATATACGCATAATACAGTGGAAAAACTTAAAAATATACATAAGTTAGCACATCCGAAAGCATGAGAAATCTCATAATTGGAATGAATTTTTCTTATTAAAATTGCGTTCGTTAGAGTAAGAAATAAATACGATCTTAACAATATAATTTAACCAATTAACTAATAATAGAGGAGGAAATAACCATGACAGTTAAAATTCAATCTGTGCATTTTGATGCCGACAAAAAGCTTTTAGATTTTATTCAGGAAAGAGTTGATAAATTGATCTGTTCGCAAAAAAACAATGTAAAAGCTTTGAAGAAGCTATAGACACAAGCATTGATGCCTTGAAAACGCAGGTGAAAAAACACAAGGAGAAAGTAAAAGGATTATAAAATTGCTCTTTTACCCGAACCGGATCTTAGAAAATTAAATTTTTTTTCATATTTTCTCATTAAGAACGGTGTTAATTCAAACAATTGTATACATTTGCAGCCTCAAAATTAATGGGGCTGCTTTTTTTTGAAAAAAAACGGGGATTTTTTTTGTTACTCCGTAAATGTTTAGTAAATTTGCAGTCCTTTTTTAAGGAGGTGTTTTCCCGGATATCAGGAAGCATAATTGAAAGTTCTTTTGAAATAAGGTATTACAGCATAAGCCGATGTAGCTCAGTTGGCCAGAGCAGCTGATTTGTAATCAGCTGGTCGGGGGTTCGAATCCCTCCAATCCGTTGCGAAAGCTTCGAAGGTTCGAATCCTTCTCTCCCCACTGCGCTCTGTGTAGCCTTGGCGAAAGAGAGTTTGATCACCGTAACTTACGTTGAAGTGATTATAAGAAATAGTATAAATAGTTCTTTAAGAAATTTTAAAATTTGAAATGGTTTGCAAAGACCTCTGTCCGCTGGAAACGGATAGACTGAGTGGTTTCATTTTAAAAGAGTTTTGAATGTAATAAAAGCGGAAGTAGCTCATTTGGTAGAGCGTCAGCCTTCCAAGCTGAGGGTGGCCGGTTCGAGCCCGGTCTTCCGCTCTTTTTTAAACTCAATGCTAGCTCAGTGGTAGAGCACTTCCTTGGTAAGGAAGAGGTCGTGAGTTCAATCCTCATCAACAGCTCTTAATAGAGTGTTGGTGTGCGAAAAAGGTGTAACTGATAGTTGTGCCGGTGGTGGTTGGAAATAAGATTTTTGATTTGTGTAAGCCTTTAAAGGGTCTTGCGCAAACTTTTTTTTGGTAAGAATTTCGAGTAATAATTATAAAATAACAATCTAATAAATAACTAGCAATGGCTAAAGAAAAATTCGACCGTTCCAAACCACACGTAAACATCGGAACAATTGGTCACGTTGACCACGGTAAAACTACCTTAACCGCAGCAATCACTATTGTATTGGCTGAAAAAGGTTTATCAGAAGTAAGAGATTTCTCTTCAATTGATAATGCTCCTGAAGAAAAAGAACGTGGTATCACGATCAATACTTCTCACGTTGAGTATTCTACAGCTAACCGTCACTACGCTCACGTTGACTGTCCGGGTCACGCGGATTACGTTAAGAACATGGTTACTGGTGCTGCTCAAATGGACGGTGCTATTCTAGTTGTTGCTGCTACTGATGGTCCAATGCCACAAACTCGCGAGCATATCCTTTTAGCTCGTCAGGTTGGTGTTCCTAAGATCGTTGTATTGGTTCTGCTTTGGGTGGTTTAAATAAAGATGCTAAATGGATGCCTAAGATCATGGAATTGATGGATGCAGTTGATAACTACATTCCAATCCCAACTCGTGAGGTTGACAAGCCTTTCTTGATGCCTGTTGAGGACGTTTTCACAATCACTGGTCGTGGAACTGTTGCTACTGGTAAGATCGAAACAGGTGTTATCAACACTGGAGATGAGATCGAGATCATCGGAATGCAGGAAGAAAAATTAAAATCAGTTATTACTGGTGTAGAGATGTTCCGTAAGATCCTTGACAGAGGTGAAGCTGGTGATAACGTAGGTTTATTGTTACGTGGTATTGACAAGAAAGATATCCGCAGAGGTATGGTTGTTGTTAAGCCTGGAACTATTACTCCTCACACTGAATTCAAAGCTGAGATCTACGTTTTGAAAAAAGAAGAAGGTGGACGTCACACTCCATTCCACAATAAATACCGTCCTCAATTCTACTTACGTACAACTGACGTAACTGGAGAAATTGAATTACCAACAGGACGTGACATGGTTATGCCTGGAGATAACGTAACAATTACTGTTAAGTTGATCGTTCCGGTAGCTATGACACAAGGTTTACGTTTCGCTATCCGCGAAGGTGGACGTACTGTAGGTGCAGGTCAGGTAACTGAGATCCTTAAGTAATATTATCCAATATTTGGTGCAACAGTAGGCAGTGGAAACATTGCCTGCTGTTTTGTACTAATACGGGGTAACACTAAAATAGGGTATCAAAGGGGAAAAGATCCTGGATATTTAGAACAAAAACAGGTGTAGTTCAAGGGTAGAATAGAGGTCTCCAAAACCTTTGATGGGAGTTCGAATCTCTCCACCTGTGCAACAGAAGTTAAAAGTAAAAAAGTTAAAGGTAAAAGGATTTACGATTAACATTTAACAAATAACGAATAACCAAACTATGAGTAAATTCAAAAATTATATCAGCGAAACAACAGATGAGCTGGTGAATAAAGTGAGCTGGCCTACATGGCGTGAATTGCAAAGCAGTGCTATCGTTGTTATGGTTGCATCTGTAATTATTGCACTGGTTGTTTTTGCAATGGATTTTACATTCAACAAAGGAATGGAAGCTATTTACAATTTATTTTAATCATCAGATATTTTTAAGTAAAAATGAGCGAGCAAATTAAGACTGACACTGTAAAAAAATGGTACGTGGTAAGAGCGATCAGTGGACAGGAAAAAAAGGTGAAGCAGTATATTGAGGTTGAGATTAACCGTTTGGGATTAAGCAGCTATGTTTCCCAGATACTTATTCCTACTGAGAAGATCTATCAGATCCGTAACGGTAAGAAAGTAAGTAAAGAACGTCCTTTTTACGGAGGATATATTCTTATTGAAGCAGCTTTGGTTGGTGAGGTTCCTCACGTGATCAAGAATGTTACTGGTGTTATTGGTTTCCTTGGTGAAACAAAAGGCGGAGAGCCTGTTCCAATGCGTTTATCAGAGGTTAACCGTATCTTAGGTACTGTTGATGATCTTTCTGAAAGCGATGCACAAATCAGCATTCCATTTATTGTTGGTGAAACTGTTAAAGTAATTAACGGACCATTCAACGGATTTACCGGAACAGTTGAGAAAGTAATCGAGGATAAGAAAAAATTAGAGGTAATGGTGAAGATCTTCGGAAGAAAAACACCGCTTGAATTAGGTTACCTTGAAGTAGAAAAAGAGAATTAATAAAAAGAGTCAAAGAGAAAGTGTTCAAAAAAAGCCAGGCTTCCACCGGCTCGTGACAGTTGAACAAAGGAGAAGGACTCGGAGTAAATAAATGTCTCAGGAAAAAAAATCCTGAATTAAACTAAAAAAGAAAATGGCAAAAGAAGTAAGTGCAATGATCAAATTGCAAATAAAAGGTGGAGCAGCAAATCCTTCACCTCCGATTGGACCGGCATTAGGTGCTTAATATTATGGAGTTCTGTAAGCAGTTCAACGCAAGAACTCAGGATAAAGCTGGTAAAGTTATTCCTGTTATCATCACGGTTTATAATGATAAGTCATTTGAATTTATTACTAAAAACCCTCCTGTAGCAGTGTCTTTACTTGAGATCACTAAAGTAAAACAAGGTTCTAAAGAATCTAACCGTCTTAAAGTTGGAAATGTTACCTGGGATCAGATCCGTCAGGTTGCGGAAGCAAAAATGCCGGATTTAAATTGTTTTACAATTGAATCAGCAATGAGCATGGTTGCAGGTACTGCACGCAGCATGGGATTAACTGTAACAGGTGAATCTCCATTAAAGAAAAAGTAAGTTTAATCAGATGGAGTATCGCCTTGAGCGGTACGTTCGTACATCACAAATAAAGCAAAATGGCAAAAGTTTCCAAAAACAGAAAGTTAGCGCTTTCTAAGTACGATGCTACCAAGATCTACACCTTGGCAGAAGCATCAAAATTGATCAAAGAAATTACTACCTCTAAATTTGACGCATCAGTTGACTTAAGCATCCGTTTAGGTGTTGATCCTCGTAAAGCAGGATGAGTATATCGAAAAGATCAAAGGGGGTTGGTTAGAAATGGATGTAGTTATCGCTACTCCAAGTGTAATGGGTAAATTAAGTACTGTTGCACGTGTATTAGGACCTCGTGGTTTAATGCCGAATCCTAAAACAGGTACTGTAACTATGGATGTAGCAAAAGCTGTTACTGAATCCAAAGGTGGTAAGATCGATTTCAAAGTTGATAAAGCAGGTATCGTTCAGTCTTTAGTTGCAAAGGTTTCTTTTGACAGCAAAAAAATTGAAGAGAATGCAAATGAATTGTTACAGACAATTGTAAAATTAAAACCGTCATCAGCAAAAGGTACTTATGTTAGAAGTGTATACATGAGCTCAACAATGAGCCCTAGTATCCAGATCGACACTAAGTTCATGGCGCAATAATTTTTTTAATAATCATCACCCGTTTGTACTGGCTTCCACTGGACAAACAACTTAAATAAATAGAAATGAAAAAAGAAGATAAAACAAAAATAATCGAATCATTAGTAGAGCAGTTGAACAAAAACAACAAGATCTACCTGGCAGATTGTTCTTCTTTGACTGTTGAAAGTGTTAACCAATTCAGGAGATCATGTTTCAAACAAAACATTTCGGTAACAGTAGTGAAAAATTCATTGCTTAAAAAAGCAATTGAAAGAGCTGAAGACAGCCGTCTTGCGGAATTAATCCCGACATTAAAAGGCGCTACAGCGATCATGTTTACCGAAGTAGGAAACGCTCCTGCTAAGTTGATCAAGGAATTCAGAGCTAAGAATCCAAAAAGCGATAAGCCTCTTTTAAAAGGAGCTTTCGTTGAAGAAAACATCTACATCGGAGATAAGGAACTTACCGCTCTTGCAAACATTAAGAGCAAGAACGAACTTATCGGAGAAGTTATCGGATTACTTCAGTCTCCTATTCAAAGAGTTGTTTCAGCTCTTGGAAACAGAGAAGAGAAGGATGCAGCTTAATCCAGCAGTTTAAAGTAAAACAATCAATGAGCTGGTTAAAACAGAGGGATGAAAATTTAAATTACATTATCTCGAATCTCCAGGTCAACAATTAAATTAATTAGTAATTAAATTTTAAAAAATCAATAAAAATGGCAGACGTAAAAGCAATTGCTGAACAGTTAGTAAATTTAACTGTGAAAGAAGTGCAAGAATTACTGGCGGTGGCGGAGCAGCAGCAGCTGAAGAAAAAACTACATTCGATGTAATTTTGGTTGAAGCAGGTGCAGCTAAGTTAGGTGTTGTTAAAATCGTTAAAGACTTAACAGGATTAGGTTTGAAAGAATCTAAGGATCTTGTTGACGGTGCACCAAAACCAGTAAAAGAAGGTGTTTCTAAAGAAGAAGCAGAATCATTGAAAAAACAATTAGAAGAAGCAGGAGCGAAAGTTGAAGTTAAATAAGCTGTTTCTGATACAATT
>JAJTCJ010000011.1 GCA_021323165.1 Bacteroidota bacterium
TCTTCGGGTCCTGGAAATCACTAAATACGGGAACTATGTGTTTTTATAAACGTATATATGGCATCGTTCTTTACGAAAAGGGGGTATGACCGTGGCATATAACCAAAATAAAATCGTTTTTTCCCTGATGATGATAGTCACCGGGATAACATGTATCTATTTGCGCGGAATTTCATTCCACCAAAAGAATACAGAGCAACACTTTGTGCCTGTTTCAATCAATGATCTTGATGAAATTAAAAAACGTGGCAAGCTGGTAGCTTTAACCGATAACAGTTCTACAAGCTTTTATATCTATAAAGGCGATTCAATGGGTTATGAATATGAATTGTTAAACGCTTTTGCCAAAGATCTAGGAGTGAAGCTGGAAATGATCGTTGCGAAAGACATGAACCAGATCTTCCAGAAATTAAACAATTCTGAAGTAGATATTATAGCAGCAAATCTTACTGTTACCAAAGAAAGAATGAACCTGGTTGATTTCAGTGAACCATTGATGCTCATTCCCCAGGTACTTATTCAACGCAAGCCTGCAGGCTGGGAAAGATTAACCCAGGGAGAACTGAACGAGAAGCTGATCCGAAGCACTGTTGATCTCCATGAAAAAGATATTCATGTTGCCAAAGGATCTCCGTTTCATTCAAGATTGTTAAGTCTTTCTGAAGAGATAGGAGGGAAGATCAATGTAAAAGAAGTTGCAGGTGAAATAAGTTCTGAAGACCTCATAGGTAAAGTTGCCGCTGGCGAAATTGATTATACAATTGCTGCGGAGAATGTAGCCTTAAGCAATCTGAAATATTATCCTAATATAGATGTAGAAACACCTATCAGTTTTCCTCAGAAGATCGCATGGGCTATTCGTAAACAATCACCTGGCTTAAAAGCAGCCTTGGATGACTGGATGATCAAGAGAAAAGAGTCCAAAGAAAACCTCGCTATCTACACTAAATATTTTAAAGCTCCGGCTAAAAAAGTAGGAAGAAGCGGCAATGGAAAATTCGCTTCGTATGAAAACGGGATCATATCTCAATATGATGATCTTATAAAATTATATAGTAAGAAGATAGATTGGGACTGGACCTTGCTAGCTTCACTTATTTATCAGGAATCTAAATTTTCTCCTACTGCAAGATCATGGGCAGGTGCGAACGGACTTATGCAGCTTGTTCCTCAGACAGCAAAACATTATGGCCTGGATACGATAGATGCAACTGCTGAGCAAAGTCTTATGGCAGGAACAAGTTTTATTCTTGACCTTGACCGATATTGGAAAAAACATATTAAAGATAAAGATGAGAGGATCAAGTTTGTGCTTGCATCATACAATGCCGGACTCGGGCATGTTGTTGACGCTCGTAAGCTTGCTGAGAAATATGGCAAGGATCCAAATATCTGGTATGAGAATGTTGATTACATGATCCTTCAGAAGTCGAATCCGACAATGTACAACGATCCGGTTGTGAAGTGCGGATACTGCAGAGGACAGGAACCTTACAAATATGTGCGTGAGATCCTGGAGCGTTACAGCTTTTATAAGAAGATACCGAAACCTGCAGCAACAGTGCTGGCAAGTAATTAATTCTTGCCGCTGTTGTTTTCCATTCGTTTTTTCTGATCAAGCATAAACATTTCAGAACCACGAACAATTCCTTTCTCTTTCATAGAGATCTTAAAAGATGAGATCTTACTGATGTATTCCTGGGCCTTAGCAAAATCGTTGATCCAGATATATACTTCAGATAAATTCATCAATAAAGCTTCAGTAACATCTTCGTCAACTCTGGCTTTTTTATTCTTCACATTGCTTTCTTTTAATGCAGCTTCCCATTTCGCGATCGCTTTTCTTAATTCAGCTTCTCCCTGTGTAAAAGAATTCTTGTCGCCAATTAAGCCGTATCCGGTTTTTGCAAAAGCAAGTGCTTCTTTCAGATCATCATAGCCGGTTTTTTCATCAACAAAGGCAACAGGAATGTATCGGCTTTGTTTAACAAAACCATATTCATTATTAATAAGTTCATTGAACAGATTAAAATTATCTGTAACTACTTTTTCCTGAACTTTTGCAAGCTCACTATTTTTATTGGCATTCCAGAAAGTCTGAAGCTCTTCTGCGGTAGCGAATGTTTTAGTTGTGAAAGAATTCATCTGAGTGCTTGGTGTGAACAATTCATCCATGATGTATTTTCCATCAGGCTGCAGGATCTTAACCTTAAAAATATGTCTATAATTAAATTGGTAAGCAACCATACTAACATCAGCCATTTGTCCTGCCGCATTTTTTTGCTTTTCGGTTTTCGTGATCATTTTCGGCTCTTCATTTTCAAAACCGCTCAGGTTGATCTGAATGATCACCGGAGACTGAGGAAGGCGGTTATAACCTTCCAGCTTTACTACAGTGGAAGAAAGAAGGTCGGTATTAAAAACTTTTTCAGGAACATATTCCAGGACAACAGTTTTTACAGGAGGCGGGATCACAGGCATAACAGGCTTAGGCATTACGGCCTGCTGCTGAGGTGTTAATCTGAACCATACATTTAATTCTGTTTCATGCTGGGCAGGAGCTTTCTTTACTTTTTCATCGTACTCTTTCATTGCAGCCAGATAATCGTTCTCAGCTTTCTGTTTTAATGCAAGGTTCTCTGCTTTCCCGGTCTCAATCTTTTGAAGATAATCTGCAATAATGATCACCTGGTAATTTTTAGAAGGTGCATTCAGAGGATGCATAGGTAGGCGAGTATAATCAACTTTTACATTAACATAATCAATGTCCTGGGCACTGAGAGCGGAAGTAATTAACAGAAATAATATAAAGCCTGCTTTTTTGAAGTTATATTTCATTGGAATGATTTTCTTGTTTTTCAAATTTACTTAATATTTTTTACAGCTCGGTCAAGGGATTTAATTTCCCATCCTATTGATAATAAAGGACAAAAGCGGAGGTGATAGGCGGCAATCCTTATCTATGCTCATATTGGCATAAAAATTTAGAATAGGAATTGAACTGATGTAAAAAAATTAATAATTATAAATATAAAACCAGATAAAAATGAAACGTTTAAACTATTTACCTATCGCACTTTTAGTATGTTCTGCATCATTTGTAACAGCTCAAACAACTGCGAAAAAAGCGGAGCCTGCAAAGACAGCAACTGCAAAAACAGAGTCAAAACCTGCAGCATCTACAACTGATGCAAAATCAAGCTTCTTTATGGATCGTTTTTATGCTATTAAGGAAACATATCCTGATATGAAAGATTGTTATGGAAAGTATGCAGCTTCGTCTCAAAGCCTTGACAAATTTGTAGAGCGTTACAATCAGATCAAAGATTCGTATCCTAAATTAGAAGGAGTGTATGCAAATTACGCGGGTTCATCCAATTCAATTGACGAATTCACAAAGCGTTATTTTGCCATGAAGGATACTTATCCTGATATGAAAAAAGTGCATGGAGAGTATGCTGCTTCAACTCAGAAAATGGAAAAATTTGTTGAGCGTTACAATCAGATCAAAGCTTCAGATCCTTCTATGTCGGATTATTTCGGACAATATGCAGCATCTAACACAAGCCTTGACGAATTCACAAAACGTTATCATGGCATCAAAGCAAGCAGCCCTGATCTAAAAGAAGGTTATGGTGATTACGCAGGTGCTAACTGCAAGTTGACCAAGTAATATTATATATAAAAAATACGGGAAAAGGCCTTCAATGCGAAGGCCTTTTTTCTACGTTAAACGGAATTATGAAACATCTATCTAAAGTATTTTTACTAGTGACCTGCATTTACGGTTCCTATAGTGCTGCATTCTCACAGGAAGTGGTAAGTGAACAAACTAAAAGTGAGTTGATCTTCCTTGACCGGTATTATGAAATGAAAGAAACGTATCCTGATCTGAAAGATCTTTCAGGGATCTATGCGGCTTCTTCGCACACGATGCCGAGATTCATGGAGCGTTATAATGAAATGAAGGCAGTACATCCACAGCTGAGTAAGTTGTGGGCTTTTTATGCAGCTTCGTCACATCCGCTTGAAGAGTTCATCAAACGTTATTATGCAATGCATGATGCTTATCCTAAGATGCAGAATTCCTGGGCAGCGTATGCGGCAAGTAAAAATTCCATGGAAGAATTTATAAAACGATATTATCAGTTAAAGGATTCGGACAGGACCATGATGAGGTATCTATCCGACTATGCAGGTTCTGAGAATTCAATGAATGAATTTACAGCGCGGTATTATAGTGTGAAGGCAAGTAATCCTGCTTTAAAATCGGCTTGCGGTAATTATGCTGCCAGTAAGCATCGTCTTTCCAAATAGTTTGATGATATATATTTAAAATAAAAATGCCTTACATTTCTGTAAGGCATTTTGTTTTTATTGTGATAACTATTTAGCAGCAGCCAAGACCGCAACCGCAAGCACCACATATACATATTGCAGCTCCTACAATTGCTGCAGCTGCCAGGATACCGATTGTTAATTTTGTCATGATATATTAATTTTAAGATTGATAATAATTTTGAATTCTAAACATTGTTTCTCAATCTTAATTCAGGCGGATGCCAGCAATCTGAAGAATAATCAGAACAGCAAGATTCATCAGGTGCTGTGATTTTTTCAAGAGACGCTGAAGGTATAGTGTAGTTAATATTCTTTTGTTCACTGGTAATGAAGAGGGATGTGCTGCAGCAAATGCAGAATGGACAACTTTCCTGTGAATTTGTTTTATCATCTGTTTTTTTATCGCAAATGTTTTCACAGGCCTGCTCTCCAATGCATGGAAAAAGCTGTACAGCAGCCGGAGCCGCGATTAGCAGGCTCAGATATATTCCCAGGAACAGTGAAAAATATTTCATTGCTGCGAATGTAGTTGGTAATATTAAAGATACAACCTCTTTAACATATTTTATGCATTAAGGATAAAAAAAAGTCCTCTCGATTGAGAGGACCTCTTGGTTAAATTTCTCCGCGCTTGGCGGCTTTCTTAAGCTTCTTATTAGCGATGATCGCTATCTCAACTCTTCGGTTCTTTTGCTTGCCGGCTTCAGTTTCATTTTCTGATACCGGCTGTGTTTCCCCGTAACCCTTGATCGCCATTCGCATACCTGAGATGCCAAGTGTTTTTGCATAATCTGCCACAGCATCAGCACGCTGCTTTGATAATGTGTTGTTTAATTCATCCGGCCCTGAAGCATCCGTATGTCCTTCGATCAGGATATTGGTATCATCATATTTCTGAAGAACACGCGCTAACTCTTTGATATTTGTTTTTGCATCATCTTTCAGATTGAATGAATTGACATCGAACAAGATTCCCGAATCAAAAGTGATACGAATACCTTCGCCCACTCTTTCCACTTTAGCTCCTTTTACATCTTTCTGGATCTCCTGTGCCTGTTTATCCATGTATAACCCAATAGCAGCTCCCGCAGCTCCGCCAACAGCAGCTCCGATTATTGCGCCTACAACTGTTTTATCCTGGTCAGAACCGATGGCTCCTCCGATAACACCTCCAACACCTGCTCCAATGGCTCCTCCTTTGGTTGTGTTCGCCCAACGCTTACACCCCGTCTGAACAAAACAAACCTGTAATCCAAGTATTAAAATAAATGATCCTTTTATCCACGTTTTCATATCTAATATTTTTATAATTAAAATTTCACTTTGGAATAATAAATAAGAATGCCAACCGCTGAGAAATCAAGTAAAGTCCAAGATTTTAATGCTTAATAATGTATCCCGATAAATACGTAAATTCGTTGTAACTTGTTGTTAATGAGATAAGTAATTGAATTTTTCTATATCATAAAATGTTATATATTTGCTTTTAGACAAACAAAAACTTAATCTTTTAAAACAAGCAAACATGAGAACAACAAACAAAATTATTACTATGTCCTTAATGGTTTTAGGGATGGCATTTGCAGGATGTTCAGATAAGAAGGATGATCCGCAACCAACACCAGCTCCAACACCAACACCAACAGCGACTGAATATTTGACTGCACATAGCTGGAAAATGACTGCATTAACTTCTAGCGTAGTTATTGATTGGGGTACATATTGGTATGGTTCACCAAATGGTGCCCCGACAACAGATGGCTATAGTCAAACTCCTGCATGTGAAAAGGATGATACTTACAGATTTTTTACAAATTCAGGTGTGAATTCAGTAACTTATGATGAAGGTGGATCTAAGTGTGATCCGGCAGATCCGCAAAGTGGTTCGGCAGGAACTTGGATGTTAAGTGCTTCTAATACAATTCTAACTTTCGGTGCTGAAGATTGGACAATTGATGCTCTAGGGGAGAATACCTTAAAAATGCACAAAGATTATAATAACGGTTCAGGTGGAATTTATACTGTTACTTATACTTTTAGTAAAGTTTAACCTTTTTAAGTGATATAAAAGCCCAAACATTTTGTTTGGGCTTTTTATTTTGATGTGTTAAGAAAATTATTTTAAGTAATATTTTATGAGTTTATACGCTTGCTGATCTGCCAGATTCTTTTGTATATAAAATACTTTTCCCTCCTTAATTATAATTTTATCCGGTAAATAAGGTACTGCCGGAATTTCTTCTTCTGATATCGCTTTTCCATTTTCAATATCAAGTAAGCTTACAATTAATTTATTGTTCATGAAGCGCAGCAGATAATTATCATTATAATCTTCATCAGTATATATTTTCGCGATCAACCCTTTAGTATCAGCCCGGAGTTTGGAGATAAAATGCGGATTGTCATTCTTTATACTGTAAATTGCACTATCTGTGAAATTTATAAGGTAAAGTGAAGTGTCGTTTTTCAACAGTTGAGTTTCTATTTGTCCCAGCCAATTTGTATAAACCCAATCCAGCGATAGCTCTTCACGGTATTTCTGCATTTTAACTTTAATAGAATCGACCGGTTCATTGTACATAGAATAATTAGATTTTCGTCTCACATCCAAAAAGTAATGCAGGTCATAATCAAGTTCAAACCTTCTTATTTTGGCCGTGTCTCCGAAGCTTGCAAGATCGTGCCTGATCCCTTTTTCTTTTTCACAGAAATAATAATAGCTCGTTCTGAGGTTTCTGTATTCCATTTTTTGAAAATAAAAATTGTTATTACAGGAACAAATGCAATTACCAAGGATGTTTTCGTAATTCGAACGGGTATATGGGTTAAGTGTATTTAGCTTCTCATAATCATAAAAGATCTGCCATGCGCTGTCCATGCTCAGCAATTGCAGATTGCCCAAACAATCATGTAATAGTTTGTCGCTATCACGGTTGACTTTTAAACCGGAAATAAATTCTCCGCGTTCATTCAAAAGTTTTAAAATATTGAATGATTTACCGGGAACAAGAATAATCAGGTGTTCGTTTAAGAAATCAAAGTCAAGGATCTTTTCTTCACTGCCGGGATTTAATAATGTTTTCTTTTCTGCAGCAATCTCAATTTCACGCAACTGAATTTCTTTTGGGTGAATGTAAAAAGTATCCTTCTTGTGTTTGTCAAGCGAATATTCAATTGTATTATAACCCAAAGTGGTAAAGACAAGCACAGCAGTTTTATTTTGTATGGACGATGGAAATGAGAATTCTCCATTTGGTCCGGAAACAGTTGAAGTGGTGGTACCTTTTATAATTACAAGACAGTCAGAGAGTGGATGAAAAGTTTTTGCGTCAAAAATAACTCCTGTTATATTCTGAGACTTAACGCTTCCTGAAACCAGAAAAAAAGAAAGTATAAGCCAATATGCTATCGAATGAGATCTTAATATAAGGCAGTTTCGATTCATTTAATGATTGAGGTTGTACAAAATAAAATCATACATCGCAGCCTCTTCTTCGAGAACGCCCAGAAAATCGCTTTGTGCACCATAATGACCGGCATTTTTCTCCACCCGCAATAAAACTGGATTTGTTTGTGCTTTACGGTTTTGCAGTCGTGCAGCAAACTTATAAGAATGAAAAGGTGGGACGCGGTCATCATTATCCGATGTCATTATCAATGTTGCCGGATAATTAACATCTTCCTTAATGTTGTGCAGAGGTGAATATGAATATAGATTTTTAAAACCACTGGAATCGCTGATGCTCCCGTATTCATCAGTGTGAAAATTACCTACTGTGAATTTTTCAAATCTTATCATGTCACAGGGTGAAACTACCGGTACTGCAACTTTAAAAAGATCAGGACGTTGTATCATAGCGGCACAAACAACTAATCCGCCATTAGAAGCACCTGTGATGGCTAATTTTGAAGCTTTTGTATATTTATTGTCAATTAGAAATTGAGCAGCTGAAATGAAGTCATCAAATGAATTTTGTTTAAATTTTCCCTGGCCTTTTTCGGCCCATTCAATTCCAAAGTCGCCTCCGCCTCTTATATTAGCATAAGCGTAAATGCCTCCGCTGAAAAGGAAATGAACCAGAGCTGGGTCAAATGTGGGCGTTTCAATGCTTCCAAACCCTCCATAAGTATTTAACAGTAATAAATTCTCAGCGTCTAATTTTGTTCCTTTTTTGTATAGAATGAGGAGTGGTATAATTGTTCCATCTTTTGAGCTATATTGAAGTTCTTTCGTTTCAAATTGTTTATAATCAAAGTTAACCACCGTAGCCTTATTGGGTTTTATATCATAAGATTGAAGATTGAAGCTGTATACTACCGGTGGATGTACATAGCTGTTATAAGAAAAGATCATTTCTTTATCACCTTTGGAGACGCTAATATTGCCTGCGGAGCAGCCTGCGGGAAGATCCATAGCGTATAGAACCTCGGCATTATAATTGAAGATAATGATCTGTTGTTTTCCATTGCTTTGATATAGAGTAATTATTTTTTCTTCCAGTAATTTAACTCCTAATAAGAGAGAACTTTTATATTCAGGAATAACCTCAATCCATTTCCTGGGATTTTGTAGAGAAAATTTTATTAGTCTGCCGTTATTTTTTCCTGTAGAGAATGCAAAAAAATCATCGCCAATATTGTCGATGATAGAAAGTCCGGAGAAGCGAGTAAGTAAAGGCATTAATTTATTTTGTGTAGACATGTAGTCAACGTAATAGATATTACTTAAGTCTGTTTTTTTATCTTCTTCAGTAATAAGTAAAAAGCGTTCATCATCTGTGGTTGAAGCATAAAATAATTTATCGGTCCCTGCACGTTTAAATATCAGCGAATCCTGTGATTGGTCTGTTCCTATCTTATGATAATAGATCTCCTGATGCATTGAAGCTTCAAATCCTTTGTCTTTGGATCGGGAATAAAAAAAGCCATCGTCCTTCCAGGAGATCGATGAAAATTTTGCATCCATCAAATGATCGGTTTTGTGGAAGTGAGTTTGAAGGGACACTACCTTTATTTCGACCAGGTCGCTGCCATTCCGGCTGAACTGGTAAGCTAATAGTTTACCGTTTTTAGATACAGCATAATCTCTAAGTGATATATTATCTTTTAGCGAAATAAAATTCGGATCAACCAGGAGCATCGGTTGGTCATTTATTTCTTTCCTGTAAAAAAGAGCAGGTGATCCTAAGTTGTCGTAAAAAGCATAGCTAAAATAATAGCCATCCTTTTTTCGTGGATTAGAATATTCAGCGTATGAATATTTATCAATTTTTCTGTATGAATCGATCTGAGAGGCGGCTCTTTTTATACAAGAATCAGTAAGAGCATTCTCTGCTTTTATCCATTTAATCACATTCAGATCGGAAGTGTTTTCAAGCCAGCGATATTCGTCATTGATCACTTGTCCATGAATAGTATCTGTTACATTGATAATGGGAGTAAAAGGATAATTGATTCGCTGCGAAAAAGCATACGTTGTCAGAAGAAATTGAAGTATAACTACGAAGAACCAATATTTTTTTCTGTACATGATTTAATTATAAAATAAATTATCCTCCAAAACAAAAGGTACAACCAAGTTCCTGGGATCTGTTCAATGCCCATATTCCTGCCGGCACAGGCTGAATCCCCGGTACAAGGTTGCTTATGAATTCTTTATACACATCTTCTTTCTTTAGTTCCATCTTTGCCGCATAACCTTCACTCATCGCCTTGATAGATTCATTGCAGATACATACCATTCCACCACGTTTAATAAACCGTTCAATACAATTTTCTTCTGCTGTTTTACATTTAGCATAAGGGTTAATCAAAGTAAATTCTCCCGTAGCAGGATCTTTAAGATCTAATTTTTTACCGAAGCTGTATTTTTCCCAGATATGATCAGCAAAGCCTGTTGGAGTTCCTGCATATCTCATAACAATTACAACAGAAAGATCCTTGTCGGAAATTCCCATGCTATTGTAAGTATTCATTAACGTTAATGCCCAATTAACAATAGCTCCGTTATTATGCTTTGTCCAATCGAATACCATCTTATGTTTTCCTTTTATCTGCGCCATCCATTTTTCTGCTTCATTACTTTCTTCAGGAGTAGTTTTAATTGATGCTGCGTTTACAGTTGCTGTGACCGTTGAAAGTCCGATAGCTGCACCGGCACTAATTAATGCATTAATGAAATTTCTGCGATGTGTTACTTGATGGTTCTTTTCATTCATAAGATTCGATTCTGTTGAACTAAGGTAATTAAAAAGATTATGCAATATTTCAAGCGGGATTTTATCTTTTATAAATCAATGAATGTTTAGTTTTCAGGAATAAAAAAAGGCCACTATCGCGGCCTTTTCTTTTTTAGTCAATTGATGGAGTTATTTTACAACAACACGCTTTGTATAAGAATCACCATTATCAGTTATACGGATAAAGTACATCCCTTTTGCATATGAGGAAAGATCAGCTTCGTGAAGATCCTGCTGTTTTAAAATCACATTGCCAAGAATATCAAAGATCTCGTATACAGCTTCCTTTGATGCATTCGAAACGATTTTTATCATACCTGAGGTCGGGTTAGGATAAATGATCATGTCTTTGTCTTCGATCAGCTCTGTAATTCCGGTAGCCAATGGATCAAAAGACCATAACTCCTGTCCGCTCGCAGAATTTGTTTCTGAGAAGAAAACTCTGTTGTCATAAATATGTTCAAAGCCTGTAGCAGTACCATAATGGATTTTAGAAGTACCTGCATCGGTACCGTCACTTTTCCATAAGCCAACACTTGTAAATCCGCCAAGATCAAAGCGTGTTTTATACATGATGTTATCGATCACGCTGAAAGAAGCAGTTGCTGCTAATTCAGGGCTGGCAAGGCTTGTACCTGCTGTTGTTCCATCAGAACGATATACACTTGTATAGTGTTTTGTAAAGAAGTAATCATTGTTTGCTCCTGCATATCCGGATGTGCTGACATTGGTTGCGATCAATGTTGTTCCGACCGGAGTCCCATCTGTTTTCCAAAGATCAAATCCTCCGATAAAAAAAAGCTGATTGTTGAACACTAATGGATACGCTGCATTAATACCTGTGCTTAGCTGAGTTGTTGTGGTGCCATCGGTTTTGAATAAATGTTTACCGCTACCGGAAGCAGCAAAAGCAGCAAAATAAAGTTCGTTATTCCATACTTTAAAATGCTCCGGGTTACAACCGTTAACACCGGCATACTGATATACCAAAGTTGTCCCGCCTGCAGTTCCATCACTTGAATAAAGTTCATAATCGCTGCCGGTAGTAGAGCCGGCAAAATATACTTTACCGTTATAGGAAACCATTGCTCGGTTCTCAGCACCTGAGAGTGGAATTGAACCACTGACAAAACCGGGTGCAAGATCTGTCACACGATTGGTTCCGCCAACTGTCCCATCGGAAACCCAAAGCTCTCTTCCTGCAGAATCAGCTACTGTAAAGAACATTTTTGTATTGTCAACAAAGGTATAATTCTTAGGATCACCTGCAGTTCCAAGCGGATTGTTGGTGAATTGTTTCAGCATAGTTGTTCCTGCTGTAGTGCCGTCAGATTTCCAAAGCTGGAAAGTAGTGGTGGACGATGCAGTACTCCTTTTGAAGTAAAGAAGTTTACCGTTTACTTCTCCAGCCATTATGAAAAGGCTGCCGGTGTTAGACACAAAAATGCTATCCTTTACTTTTACAGTTCCATTCACAGTTCCATCACTTTTCCAAAGCTGGTGAATGTATCCGCTGCTTGAGTTAACTCTTGCAAGAAAAAACATATCAGTACCAACATTCTTGTACTGCTCAGTGTTTGATGAATTTGGATGACCTCCGGGAATAAGATCTTTAAAGAGTGATTGTGCCTGGCATGTTAAAGAGCCTATCAGAAGAGCTCCACAAAATAATTGAGTAATTTTTTTCATTTGAAATATGATTAGTTAGATGGCCGAAAGGTCAGCAAAAATCAAGGGAAATGCCTCGGTGATTCAGGGTAATTTCTTATCCGTGGCAGTACGGAGCGAGCAGGAAGGGATTTAAAAAAAATCTTAGTTCATTTCTTTTAAAACATTCTCGAGCTTATCAAAATTCTCTTCGTTCTTCTCTTCAATAAAGGATCTTAATGTGTTACACTCTTCAGGGTTTTCGAAGATCATTCTGAAAATTATTTTCGTTTTCTCATTTGTAATTTTTTCAAATGAAGTTTGCACCTGGAATACCGGTTTTGGAAGATGATCCCATGAAACAAAGCTGGGCTTTTCTATTTTAATAAAAACACACTCATTAGGATAATCGCGTTTATCCGGACCGTGCATGACAAAGCTCCATTTTCCTCCCGGGCGAAGATCATATACATTGAATGTATTTGTAAAACCTTTTGGTCCCCACCATTTTGCCAGGTGAATTGGATCTGTCCATGAACGAAAAGCTTTGTCTATATCTGCGTTTACTTCACGTGTAGTGATGATTGTTCGGTAGGGTGTAGGGTTTAAAAGTTCGTTTGTCACGATTATTTAAATGGTAATTGGTTTTGAAATATTTATTCCTAAAATGCTATTGAATTATTAATTTTCCTGTATTGATTTGTTCGTTGACATTATAAATTTTGTAAAAATACACTCCATTTAACAGATCATTTTTATGAATGGAAAATTTGCCTTCAGAAATATTATTGATTGATCTAACCGTTTTTCCTAAAAGGTCAATTAGTTCAAAAGAATAAATATCATCCGGTTCTTTTGATTGAATTGTGAATGTAGCTGTTTCTGAGAAAGGGTTAGGGCTTACTACAATATTATGCTCATGGCTATTATTCTTTTCAATGCCGGTAACTGAAGATGTGTATCTTACAACATTAATTGATAATTGGTTAACAGATCTGTCAATTGAATCTATACTTATTAAAGTATCACAGTGTGTTTGAACGCAGCCGGAACCGTTATTAATAGTTAAGCAAATCTCATAAGGTCCGGAGCCTGCATATAAGTGTGAAGGATTTGCAAGTGTGGATGTACTTCCGTCACCAAAATCCCATAGATAACTTAATGACCCTCCATAGGAAAAGTTATAAATGGTATATGCATAGGGACTAAAGCTGGACACATCATCTCCGATATTGAATAAAGATAAACAGGAGGGAGGAGTTGAAACTACATTTATTGTTTGTGAAGTAGTGTCCGAACATGTTGACGAATTAGATATCAGTGTTACAGTGTATGTTCCCGGATTGCTATACAAATGAGTAGGACTTTGTAAGGTGGAACCTGATCCATCACCAAAATTCCATGAGTAGGATAAGTTATTACCCGAAGTTGAATTGAAGGCAAGGTAATTTAAACTGTTGCTTGAATCAGGAACCATCGTAAAACTATTTAGTGGTGAGTTAACATATAGCACTATTGATTGTGAATTCGAAACACAGCCATGTTGATCAACAGCAGAAACAGTATATAAGGTAGTAATATTTGGACTTACTACGAATGGCCCCCCTGTTGTTGAATCGATGGAAATCCAGGAATAAGAATAAGGTGGAGTTCCACCTAATGCTGCAGCATAGACCATAGACATTCCATCAAAGCATATTGTATCGTTAGGGCTTGCTAGGATATTCAACGGAGAAGGTTCCGTAATAATTACAGTTCCGCTAACCAAACAATTGTTTTGGTCCCTCACATTCACCTGATACACGCCTGCAGAAAGACTTGTTGCGGTTTGTGTATATTGAGGGGGTGCAGTGGCCCATTGATATGAATAAGGAGGAGATCCTCCACTAGGGATAACAGTGGCTGTGCCGTTATACATTCCATTACATACAGGTTGAGTATACGTTATATTACTAATAATGGGTCCGGCTGTATTTGTAATAATTACGGTGTCTGTAAATGTACAGTTGTTGACATCTTGAACAGTAACATAATAAGTTCCCGATGTTAACCCCGAATAGTTTACAGTAGAAGAAAATGCACTTCCGTTCAATGAATAAACAAATGGAGCATCACCATCAACAACAGAATTTATCTGTAAGGATCCATTGGAATTTCCACACGTGGAGTTAGAGATATTTAATACCAAAGCAGATGGGCATATTGCAGCCGTAGTTAAGTTTAATAGCAGTAAGGTTAGTACAGATAGAATAATCGCTCTCATGTTTTAGGTTGAAGTGTATAGTAAAGATAAACTATTTAATTTGAGGAGTAAGTTGATAACTGATATATTCACTTCCAATTTCATAAAGAATTAGAAAGCCAAATATGATCTGGCATTTATCCCTTTTTAATTCGGTTTCTTTAACATATTATTTTGTCAGCCAATTATGAATTAATGTTAAATATTTTTTATTTTGAAATAGCATCTTATCTGTTAGATACAGTCGTTCATTGTAGGTCTTTACAGCAAAATAAAAATATCCAAATACAAGCAGATCGAATCCAAGTAAAATTGCTAAATAGGGAATAGCTCGCTTACGTTCGGTTTCAAAGTCGATGATCACTTTGTTGTCAATGATCAAGTGCGATGGGTTGTAAATATAATTTCCCTGTAACCTGGCATCATGATAATAGATTTTTATTTTTTTGCCCACAGTTCTTAAATCTTTCAAGTATTTCCATAGATAGGATTTGTCTTCATCACTCAAACGAATGGAAAGATCATGGTTTTCAATAAATATATCAAGGCATGGTTCAATATCGTCTTCTCTTATGATTCGGTGGCGTATATCAGAGTTATAGATAACACCTGAGATTATTCCTTCTTCGGAATTCAACTCTTCTTGTTTAAGTATCTGTTCTGATATCCCAAAAATATTCATCCAGAGTAAAAAAACTGAAAAGCAAAAAGTCATAAGAATAGAAAGTCTTATTCTAAAATGATTATTGCTTATCCTGATCTTCATTATATAAACGAAAGTTAACTTTATCCCTTTATTGTTACAGTTTCATTAATAATACTCATTGTTTTTTAAGCCATGCTGCTGTTATTGCCTGATGTTTGAAGGAATTTCAAATCATTTAAGGCTTAAAATATTCAAAAAATAATTCTTATTAGATTAAATATTTATATTAGCAAAGCTAAGAACTAAAATTTTACACATACTCTTATGAAACAATTATTCAAGCTTATATTTCTTTTTATTTTATTCTCTTCGGTAAGTTTATCGTTTGCGCAAGCAGTTTATCCTAAGTATCCGAATTTTATAAACTGTGGATCTGAATCTGAGGCCTTGAAAGGTATTTCACAAAAAGAAATATACATTGTAAAAAGCGGTAACCAGGGATGTGATGACGCTTTATCCGAAGCAGTTAAATTATATTGGAAACAATCAAAAGAAGTTAAAAGTATTGGTTCGGAAGAACTTAAAGGCCTATTATCTGATAAGAATAATTACTTTATTTCTCTTGTCGACTTTTCACATGGCCCTGATTATGATAAAGGAATGTTTATAGCTGATTACAAAAAGTATCGGGGTAATTTCGTGGCGGTATTCACAGGCGGTGAAAAAAAGTTGAATGTTAATTTACTTATTGCCACTCTGCCAACGGGCGAAAATACAGGGTATACAGGAATTGCCTGGACAGTTAAAGCTATTAATGAAGGAGTTGACTATGTAATTAAAAATAACCTGGTCGATAGAAAGGATGCTTTGTTCGGACTTTTAAACGAAAGCAAAAAGGGTTCAGAAGTTTTGAAAGAGAAGACGCTACTGATAAATCAATCGGATATTGGGAAATTAGATGATTTAAAAATGTATAATTATAAATATGAAGTTAAAGCGCCTTCTGAGGTTTATGATCTTATCAAATCCGGAAATAAAACCTATTGTATGCTCACTACCTGTATTAATTATCCTCTTGCTTTAAAGTCTATTTATATCTATGATCTTGAAAATAGTGTGATGGTATATGGAAATTTCACAATGACTAATCAACCGCTTTATTCTGCTGATTATATCAGATTAAATAATGCAATTGAGGGTAAGCAGGACAAATGATCTGATTGAATTTAAACCAGATCCAAATAAAAAAATAAACGCCTGAAAATTTTCAGGCGTTTTGCATTGATAGAAAGAAATCAGGTGGTGCTAATGAGAACTACTCTTATTTATTAATTGCTGCTTTCAATTTTGCAACATTCTCAGGATTAAACTTGTTGAACTTTTCACAAAAATCCATGTAGATCGTATTTCTTGTTGCCGGCTCATATACATAAATAATAGCCTGCATACCAGTATGCCCTTGCCAATAAACCGGCACTAAACAAACTACATCCGCTTGTTCTGATTTTAAAGCAGCTTTGAACTCCGCATCAGAAACAAATTTAACTTTATATGAATAGTTTTCGAATGCTTCTTCCTTGTACACTTTTTTGTTTCCATATTTAAAATCAATGTTCACAAGCAAAGTTTTATACTGAAGTATATTTGTGTTTTTATTTATTACACTGCTGATCGCATTGAACTGATTGAAAGCCAGATTTTGTTCCTTAGTTAAAAGGATCAAATCATTCATAGCTTTTATTATGTAATCTATTCTGTATTTTATGTTGTCGAATGTTTTTGATTTAGCAAAATAGTCAGTGCCATCAACCCATTGCGATTCGGATAAATTTTCATCACCATAAAAATAGGTGTCTGCATGACAAACATCTGTGATCTGGATCCAGTTACTACTCCATTGGAATAAAAATGATTTAGGATTACCTGGTTCGTGTTTGCGATCTTTTTCATTCGCTTTATATAACTTTTTATATTCATCACCTGGAATGAATTTGAAAGGAGTTACTTTCCAATACTTGTTAAAGCCCTTTTGTAATGCTTCATCGAAGGCCACATTCCCTGTTATAGGAACATAAACAGTACTTGCAAAAAAAGTGTTAAGCTTATCACCTGTAACATCCATTATTTGAGCGGTGGTAACCAATGACATCTGCAATGTCAGCAATAGAAGGAGAAATGATTTTTTCATGTATCTAAATTCGAGTCGGCAAAGGTAGGATAAATAACCTGGGAGATTCACTATATTGGATTAATAGCCTTTATGACACTATCAATTTTAGATAGTATATGATGAATAGATATAGAGAACTTATTTTATTTCCCTTAAACAGTTTCTTCATCTATCCATTTGCCAACTATCGGAGCAACATAATTATCCATCTTATAAAGCAGTTCATCAATATTATCGCTGACCAATAGCATTTGCTGATTGATTACTTTTAAAAATCCTTTGTCAACCATTGTCTGGATCATGATGTTTAGTGAATCATAAAAGCCATCGATATTTAAAATTCCAATTGGTTTTTTATGCAAGCCAAGCTGAGCCCAGGTAAGCACTTCAAAAAGCTCTTCAAATGTACCGAAACCTCCGGGCAATGCAATTACTCCATCACTTAGTTCATGCATTTCTAACTTTCGTTCATGCATGCTTTCTACAAGTATGAGTTCAGTCAATCCTTCGTGAGCAATTTCTTTTGATCTTAAAAAGTTTGGCAGAACGCCAATCACTTTTCCTCCTTCACTCAAAGCTCCATCAGCAACTGCGCCCATCAACCCGATCTTCGCACCACCATACACAAGGCCTATATTGCGCTTTGCAAGTGTTTGCCCAAGTAAGTGTGCCTGTACTATAAAATTACTTTCGTAACCCCGGCTTGAACCGCAAAATACTGTGATGTTTTTCATAGAGGAATTTTAATGAATACAAGTTACTTTTTATTTGATTCTCCCTGAAATCTTTTTAATGAGGCGATTGCCTGAGGAAACTATTCCCCGAAAAGGAATTACACCTACGTATAAAACCCCTAATTTCATTGTTGCGTAGGGCTAAAATGGAAAAACTTCTATATTTAAAACCTTAATAAGATGCAATGCAATTAGAAAAAAAACAAATAGAAGATTATCCTTTTTTACAGACATCCGGTGAAATTGGTGAACTTATCTTTCAATATGACTGGGGGAAAACATGCATCGGTGATATCGATAATTGGCCCGCGAGTCTTAGAGTCACACTTAGTAATATTCTTCATTCTTCATTTCCAATGTTCCTTTTCTGGGGTGAAGATTTTCTTAGCTTTTACAATGAAGCATTTCGTCCTAGTCTGGGTGTTGGTGGAAAGCATCCTGCAATTGGTAAAAAGGCTTTAGCTGTTTGGGGTGAGATCTGGTATTTTATAGGTCCACTTTTACAGCAGGTTGTATTAACAGGCAAACCTGTAATGTTTGAAGATCAGCTTGTGCCGTTCTATCGAAATGGAAAGGTGGAAGATATTTACTGGACATTCTGCTACAGTCCTGCTTTTGATGAGAACAATGAGATCAAAGGTGTATTGGTTACTTGTATGGAAACTACAAAGACCGTGTTAGAGAGATTGAATAAGAATTAATTCTATATTATTTTGTCCCGTGTCTGATTATAAAATAAAATGTATTTTTATTTTTATATACTCAGACCATGAAAATAAAATCTCTCCTTTTCCTTTTATTAAG
The DNA here is from genome assembly GCA_021323165.1 of Bacteroidota bacterium. Classification (GTDB taxonomy): domain Bacteria; phylum Bacteroidota; class Bacteroidia; order 2-12-FULL-35-15; family 2-12-FULL-35-15; genus 2-12-FULL-35-15. The sequence continues at coordinate 18,824 of JAJTCJ010000011.1, forward strand.
TGTTACTATTTTTTCCTGTGAAAAAGCTGAGGAACCTGAAAAGGAGCCGGAGGAAGAACCGCCCGTATCTCCCAATGCTGTATATATCCGTGCTGATGATGTTGCTTCCGGTGCGTTTTTTAACATGACTATTCGTCCTGATAAGATTGTAAGGACGCTGGGTACAATGATTGGTTCAGGAAATAATCTTGGAAGTATTCAGCAGGTTGATGGCGGTGATTTTTTTACTATAGTGCTTCGTGGCGACAGCACCGTTTGGGGATGGGGGAGAAATACATACGGTGAACTGGGTGACAGTTCTACCACTGACCGGACTGTACCTGTAAAGATGCATGGACTGACGGACATTGTACAGATCTCTTCCGGCTTACGGCATGTGCTTGCTTTAAAAAGTGACGGGACTGTTTGGGCCTGCGGTTATAATTATTCGGGACAGCTTGGTGACAGTACATTAACACACCGCAATATTCCGGTAAAGGTTAAAGGACTTACAAATGTGATTGCAATTTCTGCGGGTTGGGATCATTCACTGGCATTAAAGGCGGATGGAACAATATGGACCTGGGGGCAGTCATACGCTGCAGCGAGCTCTTCTACAGCTCAACTATTTGTGTTTGGCACACCGGGCGAAATTGTTAAAATCTCAGGTGGTGCAGGCTTTTCACTTTTTTTAAAAAATGATGGAACGGTTTGGGGTTGGGGCTCTAATGTGGCAGGGCAGTTAGGTCCTACAAATTCTGGTAGCTATACCCCTGTAGGACAGGTTAGCGGTATAACCGGAGTAACAGATATTGCAGCCGCTTATTCTCATTCTCTTGCCATAAAAGCCGATAGTACAGTTTGGGCATGGGGAACAAACACGCATGGTGAACTGGGAGATGGTACAACAGTTGACAAAAGTGTTCCATCACAGGTACATGTGCTCAGCAAAATTATTTCAATTGATGGAGGCTGGAGTCATTCCATTGCAATTTCAGAAGATAAAAAAGTATGGACCTGGGGCTGGAATAATGGATCTCAGTTAGGAGTTCCGCATACTACGATTATGGATCGTTTAACTCCCAGAGCTGTAGTGGAATAAAAAATCTCTTCGCTTAATGAGAAATATTATTCAAATATGATTCTTCTGGAGAATATTTCCGAACCATTGTTTATCTGGACTATATACATTCCAGGATTTAATTTACAGTGTAAAGTCTTCTTCTTACCATTTATAACTTCGGAATAAACGGTTCTTCCCATTAAATCGAAAATTTTAACTTCTCGGTTATAAACACTTTTATTCAGGAAAATATTAATTATCTCTGTTGTAGGGTTTGGATAGAGCCCGATAGAATTATTATTTATATTATTATCTTCTAGTCCCGAAATAGTATAAGAAAGCTTAGAGATATAAGCTCCTTCTTCGCTAACACATGATACAATTTGATTTCCAAAACTTGCCACATTTCGGAAAATTCCAGTAGTGTAAATAAATCCTGATTGATCGGATGCAATTCCAAAACCAATATCAGTACCAGAACCCCCTCCTTGTAATAGTGAAATTACGTTTCCGTTTTCGTCATAGTGGGCAATAAACGAGTCATAAGGCCCACTACTTGTTAAAGTAAAAGAGCTGAAGCTCGATGAGTTTCTAAAATTACCGGTGACAAAGCATCCACCATTCTGATCGGGAGCTATACCGCGTCCAATATCATAAGAAGTTCCTCCCGCCTTCCTGGACCAGAAATAATTACCATTCACATCGTATTTAGCAACAAAAATATCTTCTGCTGTAGAAGTATTAAAAAGTGTATCCGTTTCAAATACCAATTTCGAATAATTGAAAGATCCTGTTATAAACAAATTCCCGGAATCATTTAAGGCGATCGAAAATCCCCTGGCCCCATTAGCGCATCCGGCAGTTCGCACCCACTGAAAACTTCCATCATTATTATATCTCGCAATAAAAACATTGTCGCCTCCCCAAGAAGTGGTAGGAGTCGAGTCAAAATAAGTATTGTTTCTAAAACCGCCAGTTATAAAACAGTTTCCCAATTGATCAGTTTTTAAGCTAAAAGGATAGGTTTCATTCAGATCATCAACCGCTGCGTAATTCGCCCAAAGCGGATTTCCATTTATGTCAAACTTAGCCAGGAACAAATTATTTTGAAAAGAACTTGTTATGATTATACTATCACTTAATTTAAGTGAATCGTAAAAGGTGCCTGCAATGAATATATTATGCTGAGCATCTATATCGATCCCATAGGAATTATTTGCATTTGTTTGTGATAGGTTCTTAGCCCAAATCACAGTGCCATTTGTATTGTACTTAGCCAGGAATATTCCTTTTTGAAACATGGTGTCCATTGAACTACTCGCGGTATCATAGTACGTAATGAAATTGCTTAGTAAAGTAGTATTGCCAAATGTTACGTAGCCCAAGAAATCTCCTGTTAAATAACAATTTCCCGAATCATCGACCGCAATATTTTTAATATCAGTTGAATTATAGCCTGCAATTTGTGTTGTCCATATAATATTTCCGGAAGGATCCAGCTTAGTAATATAACTATTCCATGTGTTAATGCCAATCAGGGAATCCTGGGCAATATGTAACGTGCCTGCAAACTCGCCAACCATATAAGTATTGCCTGAATTGTCAGTTTCTATGGCACTGGCATAGTTGCCCCAGCTGCATGTTTGAGCTGTCCAAAGCCAGTTTATTTGTGCACAAATATTTTCAGCGGAAATATAAAAAGAGATAAAGAGTATAAGAATCTTAAGTTTCATGGGAATTAATAAGGTATGATGGATTAATCTGACAATGCCTTATTCGAAAGACAAACTTAAAAGTACAAAAAGGAAATTGAAATAAATTCTATCTCAAGGGTTTTATTTTTCAGCCTTATCTGTTATTTCTCCCTACATGCACACTCATGATGTTCATTGACATATTTAATACTTGCTTCGCAGATCTTCTTTAGTGCAGGAATATTAATATCAGATAATTTCTTTACATAAATGCATCCCTTGGTTATTTTGAATTTTCCAAGATCATTCAATAGATGTTCGTTTTCGGGTGTTGCGGAATGTACATAAAGTGAGAAAGCCGCTTTACGCGGTGAAAAAGCAATGATTGGCGCATCGCCTTCATGACCACTAGCATATTTATAATGATAACTACCAAATCCAATGATTGAAGGGCCCCACATCTTTGGTTTAAAGCCGGACCACTTTTCCATAAGTTCCATCAATTTATAACTGTCATTTTTCTTTTGTTCATTGTCAACAAATGAGTCAATGAAATCAATGACTTTCACTTCAGTCTCTTTGGTTTTTGTTTTTGCCATGATGATATTATTTGTTTCTATCCAAAGATTTTTCAATTATTCCTTTCAGCACTTTCATCTCAACATCTTCCAGCTTATTTATATACAAACATCCTCCTCCGGTTTTATGTTTGCCTAACTTCTTCAGTGCATCTTCATGTCCTGCTGTTGATATTATATAAACTGTAAGGTTTGCTTTGCGCGGAGCAAAACCAATCTTGAACCAATCAACTTCTCTGCCGCTGGCCGGACTTTTATATCTCTTGTAACCAAAGCCAATGATAGAGCTGCCCCATAATACAGGTTCTTCGCCTGTGATCTTCTTCATCATTTCCAAAAGGACAAAACTGTCTTTACGCTTTTGTTCATCCTGCTTATTGATGAAATCTTCAACACTAACCGATGTTGGTTTTGTTTTTATTTCCGCTAGTTTGGATTTCTTTTCGGCCATTATTTCTAATAAGTGTTCATTATGCTTTGTTCTCGTCAATCTTCTGGAACTATTGAATTGTAATTCTTTTAGTTGTAATAATTTTATTTCCGTTTATTATATGAATAAAATAAAGTCCTTGTGCCATATCGCCTTTTTCCAAAATCAGATCCTTCCCGCTAAAAAGAATGGTCTTGATTTCATTGCCTAACACATCCGTAATTTTAATAATGGAATTTTCTTGGTCATTCAAAAAGGTAATAGTGGTGTTGGAACTGAATGGATTTGGATAAACAATTATATCAGAATTGGAAGTGAGATAATTGCTAACTCCGGTAATAACAACATTGTAACAGTCTGAAGTATCTATACAGGTGTTTTGTTGTATTATGACTGCATAGTTCCCGTTAGCGGTTGGTGTGAACGACTGATTAGTTTCTCCCGGAAGAATGTTTCCATTAGTACAATTTATCCATTGATAAGTACCACCTGATGAATTTGCACTGAGGGTTGATCCCGCTACATTTACTAAATTACTAACCGAATCAATCGTCAGATTTAAAGTTATGACACTATCACACCCATTACCATTTGTAAATGTGAAGGTGGGTGTATTTGTACCTGAAGTATAAGTTATACCATCAATCCAGGTGAATTGATCGCAAGCTGTTCGTTGATCTACTTCAGCGGAACTGTGATTAACGGTTAAATTTAACGTAACCACAGAATCACAACCCATCATATTGGTAAGGTTATGAGTAGCTGAAGTATTGCTTGCAGTATAAGTGTTTCCATCAATCCATGTGTAAGAATCACAAGCAGTTTGAACATATGTACTGTAGTTATTATTGATTGTTAGGTTAAGAGTAACAACAGAATCGCATCCCATGCTATTTGTTAGGGTGTGTGTTGCTGTAGTGTTGTTTGCAGTATAAGTGTTTCCGTCTATCCATGTGTAAGAATCACAGGCAGTCTGGACATCAGTACTGTAATTATTGTTGATTGTTAGGTTAAGAGTAACAACAGAATCGCATCCCATACTATTTGTTAAGGTGTATGTTGCTGTATTGTTGTTTGCAGTATATGTGTTTCCGTCTATCCAGGTGTAAGAACCACAGGCAGTATGCGTATCCGTGCTGCTATTCTTATTCAGAGTTAGATCTAATGTTATTATAGAATCACAACCAGTTGAATTAGGTACTATGTGTGTTGCAGTATTGTTGTTTTCTGTATATGTATTTCCATCAATCCAGGTATAGGAATTACAGGCTGTGATTAAATCCGTTGTTGCGGAAGGATAGCAATCCAAAATCCTCGCTATCCTATTCCTGCCTGTGCCATTGTAAGAAGTAAATCCTCCACCAATTAAAATTTTTCCATTACTTTTTATACATGCTATTCCGGCACTTGCTCCTGCACTTCCACCCGTTCCAATATCAAAGCTTGTATCGAGGGTTCCATCAGTATTTAGTCTTGCCAGGTAGTTTCTTGCTACTCCGTTGTAGGAAGTGAATGTTCCTCCTATGATATATTTTCCATCGTTTTGAATTAGAGTAGTATTAATTGCGTTGTTTGGGCCTGTTCCAGGATTAAATCCTGAGTCAATTGTACCATCTGTATTGAGGCGTGCAATCCGGTTAATTGGTATTGCATTATAAGTTGTAAAGTTTCCCTCAATAATAATTTTTCCATCACTTTGTAAGACGGTTCTATGGACATAGCTATTTGTTCCAGTTCCGGTATTAAAACCTGCATCCACCGTTCCGTTTGCATTCAACCGTGTAAGGTATTTTATGGCAGTATTACCATTAAATGAAGTGAAATATCCACCAACTATAATTTTTCCATCACTTTGTATGGAGGTTGAGGTTACATAGTTATTTGCAGCGGTTCCGGGATTAAAAGTGTTATCCAAAGTTCCGTCTGAGTTCAAACGCGCGATTCGATTTCTCGGTGTGCCACCGTAAGAAGTGAAATCGCCACCGATAATAATTTTTCCATCACTCTGAAGTGAAATACTATATATTATATTATTTACACCTACCCCTGAAGTGAAAGTTGGATCAAGGGTGCCATCCGTATTCAGCCTGGCTATTTTAAATCTGGCCACTCCATTATAAGAAACAAAGTCTCCGCCCATGATAATTTTACCGTCACTTTGAACTACAGTTGTATAAATGCTACTTCCTGCGGCTCCACTTCCGCCCGGATTAAAGCTTACATCCAATGTTCCGTTTGAATGGAGCCTTGTAATTCGCATCACCAATGAGTCATTGTAACGAACGAAACCGCCTGCGATAATTATTTTTCCATCACTTAGAATGTTTATACTCTGAATGGCATAATCAGCCCCTGTTTGCTTGTTAAAACTGTGATCAAGAGTTCCATCTGCATGAAGGCGTGTTATATTGTGAATAACAACTCCATGATAGTGATCTATACTTCCACCGATTATTATTTTCCCATTACTTTGAATAGAGGTTGAATTGATCGAGATTGTAGTTCCCATCATAGGTTTAATAAAGGTGGAATCCTGAGTTCCGTCAATCTGAAGCCGGGTAATATTATGGCAAGGCATACCATTATAAGTAATGAAATCACCTGCTACAATTATTTTCCCGTTTGCTTGTATCGAAATGGTTTTTATACTGCCTGATGGTCCTGATCCCAAATTAAAACCTAAATCAATTGTTCCATCTGAGTTAAGCCGCGCAAGGTTATTAGTAGCAGTTCCGTTATAAGAAGTGAAGTAACCTCCGATAATTATTTTACCATCGTTTTGAATGGCAAGGGACTTAAGATTGTTGTCAGCTCCTGTTCCGGAAGTAAATGCCGGGTCAAGAGTTCCATTTGTGTTGAGTCGAGTTACATGGTTTTGAAGAACGCCATTGAATGTAGTAAAGTCTCCTACTAAGATAATTTTTCCGTCATTTTGTACTGCGATCTTATAAACAGTGTTGTTAGCGCCAGTTCCGGGGTTAAAGCTGGGATCAAGCGTACCGTTTGTATTAAGACGGAGGATACGATTACGGGTAACACCATTAAAAGAAGTAAATGAACCCCCAATAATAATTTTTCCATCACTTTGAATAGCAGAGGTATAAACGTAGCTGTTGGGGCCTGTTCCGATAGTAAATCCGTTATCAATCGTCCCGTTCGTGTACAACCGCCCGACATACTTTTGAGAAGTACCATTAAAAGTTGTGAATAGACCTCCAATAATAATCTTTCCATCACTTTGGAGCGAGATGGTGCTGACATCTAAATTGGGTCCGACTCCCAAATTAAAATTTCCATCAGGAACACCATTCGAATCGACACGCACTAAAGCATTTCTAGTTGTTGAATTATAAAAGCTGAAATAACCTCCAAAAAGTATTTTACCATCAGCCTGGATGGCTGTGCTTAGAATACCTCCATTGGTTCCATCCCCGCTGCCGAAACCCAGATCTGAAGGATTAAAGGTGTGATCAATTGATCCCGGTTGTGCAAAGCTTTTAGCTCCTTCGGAAATAAAAAGAGAAACGAATGAAATAAAAAAAATCAAGGCAGGGATAGATAGAACTTTTTTCATGAAACTTTTATTAGCTGAGTAATTTTATGTGACCATGTTCCGGAAACTGAATTAAATGTAGGAAACTAAATTATATGGGCAAAAAAATTGTCGGAATAAAACTATAGTTTAAAAGTGCAAGATTCCCAACCATCGAAAATTCACGACCAGCTATCTAAATTGAAAAAACTTTTCCAAAAAAATTAATGAGATTTGAATCATCCATTAATTTTAAAAAAGGAGGAACAATGAAACTGTCTATTAAAAGCGTATTATTTGTGGGGTTAATATCCATTGTTGTAATAGGATGTAAAAAAGAAGATGAATACGGAAACATGACCGTAAAAATGACCGATGCTCCCGGAGATTATCATGAAGTAAATGTGGATGTCCAAACAGTGCAAGTACATCATTCAGGTAACGGGACTTGGACAACACTGAGTACACAAAGCGGTATCTATAATCTTTTAGATCTACAACATAACGTTACGGCATTATTGGCGACAGGGACGCATATTCCTGCCGGAAACGTAAGTCAGATAAGATTAATACTGGGAAGCAATAATACAGTGATGCTGAATGACAGTACTATTCACCCGTTAAAGATTCCTAGTTCTGAACAAAGCGGAATTAAAATAAATGTGAATGCAAATATTCCACCGGCTGGTAATGTGATCGTAACACTTGATTATGATGCCGACCAATCAGTGAATCTTGAAGGAAACGGGGATTATATAATGAAACCTGTTATTAAAGTTTTAAGTGTTCAATAATTTCTGACGGGGATTATTTTACTCCAATTTCTTTTTTCAAAAAAAAAGCTGCCTCAAACGAGGCAGCTTTTTAATTTTTCGTGATTTTTTATCTTCCCATTGCTAAACCTTTTCCTCCAACACTTACTGCTTCTTTCATCTTATGCGGTTGGGATGGTTCAGCAAGCACAGCATTGATCTTCGCAAGTGCACTTTTGAATTCGCTTGTTTCACGCCACTTTTGAATGTTAGCTTCGCTGGTCCATTCACCCACAGAGATAAACATGCAAGAATTTTGCGAATCCTGCAACAGTCGTGCAGATCCGCCATCCATGTTCTGGAATGTCCATGTAGCCATTTCTCTCCAGGCATTAATAAATTCCTGTTCTTTTCCTTTTTTTACATTCCATATTCCGGTTGTAAACGATTGATCTGAGTTTTCCATTTTTATTTTTTTTAGGTTAGAATTAGAACCTATTAACGCTAAATAAATATACCCGGGTATTTTAAAAATGATTGTTGTTGAAATTGTTTTAGTTATTAATTGAACTAACCGATGATTACTTAACCAGAGGAAGAATTATTCCATTAAGTCAATTATTTGTAATTCGGGATATTCAAAAGGAGCAAGAGTTTCCGGTGAATCCGGATTTTCGGTTCTGCTGGTGATACGTTTACTGATGGTGTGCGCTGCCATCTGTTCTCCATCAAATGGTTTCATAATTCCGGTAATTTCCTCTTCACTCAGATCCGGTTGCAGCCAGTTGTTCAGCTTTTCTTTCGGCAAGATCAACGGCATGCGCAGCTTAAGATTATGAATTTTTGCCATTAGCGGATTTGCTGCCGTTGTAACAATACTGAAAGTGTTAATGATCTCACCTGTTGTTTTGTCTGCCCACTCATCATAAATTCCACCCAGACAAAATACTTCTTCATCTTTCAGATGAATATGATAAGGATATTTCTTTTTATTAATGTCACGCCATTCGAAAAAGCCGGTTACCGGAATGAGGCATCTTTGTTTTTTGACCGGTCCGCTAAATGAACGCTTTTCAAATATCGTTTCTGATTTTGCATTCAGATTATTCAGTCTGAATTCTTTTGCAAGATCTATCCCCGGAGTCCATTTCGGAATCAAACCCCAGTTAAAAAGTTGAAATTCGTTTGGATTGCCTGATGTGATCACCGGCCATTCAGGATTTGTGAAACCTGAAGCTGCATAAACAGTTTTTAATTGTACAACCTTGGAAGGGTAGGCAGGGCCAAGTGCTTTTGCCAGCTTTTTCTCGTCTTTGTTTTTATAGGAAATGGTGTAGCACATTAGTCATTAAAGCAGTATAATCATAAAGATAATAATTTTAAATAGTGTTTTATTTACCTGTTTCATTATACAGGTGTTCCAACATTTTATTTTTCTTGCTTTTAAAAAGAGCATTGTCATCATAAATGTAGAAAATATTCGTAGGGCCAGCCGGTGTATATTTTTGAATCTGAACATCTGGAAATACTTCAACTCTGTTGGCACCTTGGCCAAATTTTAAAGGAACTGCAAGTTGGTCAAAGTCAGCTGCAACATTACTCCATCTGTAATAAAAGCCTTCAGAGGTATACTGATATTCAAAAACAGGTGCTTCATTCTTATACAGATAATGATTAAAAAACCAGTCATAACTTTTTCCCGTCATTCTGTTTACTGTTTCTATAAAGGTTTTTGAAGTACATGTCTTCATTTTGTTCTCCTGGTAGAAGGTCCGCAGTATTGCAAAAAACAAGGTATCATTATTAATGTTCTTTCTCAGTGTATGCATCAGCCATGCACCCTTGGTATAAACATCTCCATCATGATAATCAAAATATCTTCTGCCAACAGGACCAACCAGTGGATATTTATTTTTAATGACTAACTTATAAAACAAAAGGTGATTCAGCGCTTCTTCGTAACTGTATTTCTTTTCAAGATAAAGCGCTTCGCCATACGTTGTAATGCCTTCCTGTAGCCAAACATCAGCAAGATCTTCTGCTGTTATCGCATTGCCGAACCATTCATGCCCCATCTCGTGCAGGATAATATAGTCGTCTTTGCCATTAAGGTCATTCTTGTAGCCGTTTCCGTATGCGATGGCTGTCTGGTGTTCCTGACCTGCATAAGGTGATTCAACCAGTTTAAATCCATCATTGTACCATGGATACTCACCATAGGTTTGTTCATATATACGGAGCTGCTCTTTAACTTGCGGAAAATGTTTTCTCGCTTTATCTAAATTTGGTTTCAGAACATAATAGCTAAGTTTTAATTCTTTAGAGTTTATTCCTGTATAGTGATCTTCGATCTTTGCAAAATTACCTAGATAAAAAGTGATGTTGTATAAATTTATTGGATAGCTAATCTTCCAGTTAAAAGAAGCTGAATTATTATGTTGTTCCCTTCCTTTAAACACTCCATTTGAAACTACAGAAAGTGAGCTATCCGGAATTGTAAACCTGAGCTTTACACTATCCGGCTCATCGGAGGTGTGATCCTTGCAGGGAAACCAGGTGCTTGAACCGTCTGTTTCACAAACAGGGCCGCACCAGGCATTGCCTTCTTTATCTTTTTTCCAGACCATTCCACCGCTCCATGGTGGTTTTCTTGCAACAACAGGTTTACCCGTATATTTAACATGCACACTGAATTGCTCTCCTTCTCTTATCGGATCTTTTAATTTAATGAAGATGGCTCTTTCTTTACGTGAGTATTTTAAGTCTTCGCCTTCCCTTGATTTCCATTTTATTCCTTCAATGATGAATTGCTGATCCAGATCCAGCTGAATAGAATCAATATCTTTTAAAGCTACTGAATGTGTTTCCACCCATCCGCCAATGGTTTTCTTAGAGGCGTCAACAAGAATGTCAAGATCATAAAAAACGACATTGAAGTTTTTTCTGATTGGAGTTAATTCCCCAAGCAGTATCGTCTCTGAATTGAATTTGGGATATTTTCCTGGTTTTTTTGGGTTATGAACTTTAAAGTGTATTCCAAAGAGTCCGCAGGAGCTTATGAATAATGTAAGTGATAATAAAAGTAAAACATGTTTAATTCGGTTCATTTTCTTGATTTATTGAATGCTAAAATGCAGAGTATTTTATTCATATTATAATTCGGTTAACCGATTAAGTTGAATGTGTTCGGGACCAACAGATGCATCTTTCTTTATTCAAGATTATACCAAGGTATGTTTAATAATCCTTCTCTGTAATAAATTTTAACTGATTGTCCGACATTAGTTTCATTGTATTGTGATGATGAAACTGAAATACTTTCCGGATCACGATGATGTCCCCATGGTTCAACCTTCAGGTAATAAGTAGTCGAATGACGTCTGCTTCTTGTTGTTGATTTCTGTATGACTTCGGCAAGGTAAACTTTAGGCTTTGAATTATCGAATATGCAGTTGATCCCATAAGTTGCAGCATAGCTGTATATGGCAATATTTCCGACCACTGAAAAATAAATAAGCCATTTGTTTTTATTCGAACGCTCAACAAGCTTATGCGTTGTAGTTAATATTAAAAGCAGGATGATGAATCCAATTGTACCTACCTTAATTATACTGTAAAAGCTTTCAAATTCAAAGTCTGTTAAAACCCTGATTAAAATCACTATTCCCGGAAATTCAATGAAGTCCGCCAGATCATATTTGAGTTCACCTTCTGAATGACTGATTGAAACCAGAGAAGCTAAGCTTGGTCTCGCTAATCCATTTAGAATTAATCCTATGATTGGCAAGCAAAGTACAATGGCAAATAAATATTTATATGGAATAGGAAAAAACCAAAACCACACACAAAAAACAATCGAAATCCATTCTAGCCAATCAAGTTGATGAAGAGTGACTGAGCCTAAATGTAATTTTGATTTATTTCTTTTCTTGCTCAAATGATAGTTTCAATTAATTTACAAATTCATTCGGATGGAAGCTTCATCAGTTCTTCCCGGAAAATTTCACAACAAAGAGTTGATCTACATTCACCTTCTTGCTGTTTTGAATGCCCGGTTCCAATGGTGGTAGTTTACGGATCACATCCAATGCAGCTTTATCATTCTCGGTTAGGACAACTGAATTTAACTGTCCGCGTACAACACAAGGGTTAATTACCTTGCCACTTGTATCAACCACAAATGAAACATAAACATTTCCTTTCCAGCCATCATAATTATCAGGATATTTTAAGTTAGACTTTACAAATTTTGAAAGTTGAGTATCTCCACCGGGAAATTTTGGCATTTTTTGGACAATCGTGAGCACTGGCTGACCGTTGATAGTTCTCGGATTATAAGTATTACAGTGACATGCCTTAAGGCTATCTGTTTGTCCGAAGAGAATTGATGAAGAAAAAGTGAATAGAAGTAGCAGATAATGTTTCATTGTAAATTCAGTGATGAGATTTGTAATAAGAAAGATACAAAATTAGTTAAAAGCAGAACATTTAAAATGAACGTGGCGGACGTATGGCCGTTTTTCCTCTGAATTTATTTTATAAGTTTCCTTTAAGTACCTTTATTATATTCTCAATTTTGGTGTTATAGTAAGTAATACTATCATTATAAATATCAGTATCTTCTTCAATAGATTTGTAAAGAAGAGTATAACTTTTGATCCGTAATTCACAATACTTAATCAATCTTTGATTACGCTCATGTACTGCATCTGGCAGGTTTAATGTTTCAAGGTCATTCAACAGGTTAATGTTTTCTTTCCAGTAATAAATCCCCCGGTCTTTCAGATTATAAAGTAACTTTTCTTTTGGTGTGCCTTCTGGAAGGCTATAAACTTCAACTGCCAATGATTCATTAACTGTAAATTCGTTGATTTTTTTATCATAAGTTGGGATATCATTTGGAATTTTTTTGAAGGCAAAAATGCATACACCCAAAACCAAAGCTGACATAATCCCGATGGTTAGGAATTTTTTGTTGGATTCGTTTGGCTTTCGGAGGCCAGGAATAAAAGCATACCCGATCAACAGCCCTGCAAGCAAACCACCAATATGTGCTGCATTATCTATTCCTCCTTTCATTCCGTTCAGTAAATTATATCCGACAAATATTGCAATACTTGTGATCAGTGCTTTACGCGCTGATTTCTCTATGAGATTGGTGGTAAGCATTGCCAGAAACACTCCGTACATTCCGAATATAGCTCCGGAAGCACCGGCACTAACTGTAAAATCATGCCACCATAAACTTGCTAAACTGGCTGTTATGCCGGTAAGAAGATAGGCCGACAAAAACCGGATTTTACCCAGGTGTGGTTCTAACAATAATCCGATGTAAAGCAATGCATACATATTCAATAATAAATGAAACACACCAATGTGTAAAAAGATGTTTGTAAATAAGCGCCACCATTCTCCTTCCAAAGTTACCGGTCTGAAATTAGCGCCCCATTTTATTAAGCTTTCAGTTTCAGGAAGGAACCAATTAACACCACTTAAAATCATTAGGATGAAAATGGTAATGTTGAGATTAATTAAGATAGGTGTTATGAAATAACCTTTGGTGGGTTTGAATATTGCAAAGAAGCTTGTTACATTTTCTTTTGTGGTTGCAGGAGGCTGGTTTAACAGATCCTCTTCTTTGGATATTAAAGTAGGTTTTATATCGTCAAATTTTCGACTGAGTTCTTCTGGAGTCGTTGTGTTTTTTAATTCTGCAATAGTGGAAACTAAACTTTCAATGTTACTTTTATTTTTCCCCCAGTCTACAAGCTGGCTACCTGTACATTCACTTTTTAGGTGTGCATTTCCTTCTTCAATTTTAATTTTAACCTCTTCGCTATAAGAACTCAAGGAAAAGGGAGTATAAGCTAAGAAGCCCGTTTCACTCGTATATCCAATGTTCCAATCAAGTTTTTTTGCAGCCTCAATTGCCAATACAAGAAATTGCTCGGATGTTAAATTTTCAAGAGGTATATCCTGAGTGTATTTTGGTGAAAAGCTAAATGCCATTTTGTATATTTTTTAATCGAACATAGCTGAAGCGATGCCCGAGGGTCTTATTTACATTTCTCTTTTAATTCTTTTTCTGCATCCGGATTCCCATATTCAAGGGCTTTTTCAAAATCTTTGCAGGCCGCAACGGTGTTTTTGTTTTCATAATTCGTCACTCCTCGGAAGTAGTATGCATTAGCATTTGTTGAATCAATATTAATTGCTGCATCAAAGCAAACTATAGCAGCAGCAAAACTTCTTGTAGTGAGGTATATCGTTCCTTTATTAAAAAATGCAGAGAAATCCCTTGGCTGCATTGCCAACGCACTATCTAAGTCTGAAATAGCATTATCATACTTTTGTAAAGCTGTCCAAACGATGGCTCTGTTTATAAAAGCGTTGTTGTCATGAAAGTCGGTCGCTAATGCCTTATTAAAATCCTGAAGCGCTGATAAATTATTGCTCATTCGATAATAAGCAATTCCACGATTTAACAAAGCATCATAATTGGTTGGATCATTTTCAAGAACTTTATTGTAATCTTTTATAGCCTTATCATATTGATGAAGTTTCGAATAGCATACTCCTCTGTTATAGAAAGTTTCAAAGTCTGAAGCATCGTGTGCAATGACTTTAGAAAACAAAATCAATGCTTGTTCATAGTCTTTTTGCCTAAAGGCCTGAAACGCATCTCCTTTATAAGGATCACCTTCACTGAGTTGGGAAAAAGCAAGCAGGCTCTGACAAAAGCATGCAAAAAGTATTATGATTTTTGATCCTTTTGTCATTCGTTTCAATGATGTAAATTTTAGAACCTGGCGGATAACCCTAAGAATTAATTTTTTTGTTCTTTCATCTTATCCAATAATAATTTCTCAATTACAGGTTGACCAGAATCTCTTGCGATCTCAGCAGCATTCTTCTTTTCATTATTTCTGATAGTTAGATCAGGCTTGTATGTAAGCAGGAGCTTTAATACTTCGACATGACCTCTTTGAGCACAATACATAACCGGTGTCTCATTATCCTTGTCCACATTGTTGACATTAGCGCCTTTCTCCAATAGATATTTCACGTTCCGTTCCTTGCGGCAAACCGAATAGGTGTCCATCCGTGTTCGTCTTTAATATTTGGGTCTGCACCCGATTTCAATAATAAGGCTGTAATTTCAGTATATCCATCTTGTGCAGCGATGTCCAGGGAAGTAACTCCTTTTTTTGGATGAGCATTGACATTTGCCCCGTTCTTAATCAGTAATTCAGCAATTGCTATATTGTTTTTTCCGCAAGCAACAAATAATGGATCGACACCATTCTCCTTTACCATGTTTACGTCAGCTCCTTTTTCAATCAGCCTGGTAACTTTTGCGAGATCTTCCTCTTCAATGCATAGGTGTAATTTTGCGGTTCGAAGTCGGTTTAAAACTAACATAGCGTTACGCTAAGCTCAACGGGGAAACAGCTTAATATTTTGAACCTTTTTCCAGTTTATCAAGTCGTTTCATTAATCCCATGTCGGGATTATTGTTGTTTAATATGTGTTTAGCTCTACACTTTTTAGCTAAGATTCTCAGTATTTGAACGTCCTCTATCTCAGTTGCTTTGAAATCAATATTGAAATTTAATACAGAAAGTGTATCTGAAAGGAAGAACGAATTTTTATCAAGGCTTACAATATAGTTATCTATCAACTCACGCCACTTTTTTGGTCTCTCAGCAATTATCAATATCATAAGCTGATGTTTAATCAAAGTATTTGTTTCGTTCTGCGCTTTATCAATTAAAAGTGGGCCCATTTTAACAGAGAATAAGTCATCTTTGAAAAACTTTACAATATTTGTTGGAATTGATAATAATACTGCCATCCTTTTTTGAGCTGGGTCCTCAAATTTAAAATCCTCTTCCTCAAGGTGGAATTTAGCACCTTCAAAGGCAACATTTCCCTTATCTGCAAGTAATGGAGATAAGACTATTAGAAGTTTATTAATTTCATTCCATCCCTGAGTTATTTTATCTAATAATTCTTTTTTTAGACTTGAATCATTCACGAAATCACTATTTCTTAATGCTCTTGATGTTGC
Source organism: Bacteroidota bacterium (assembly GCA_021323165.1). Classification (GTDB taxonomy): domain Bacteria; phylum Bacteroidota; class Bacteroidia; order 2-12-FULL-35-15; family 2-12-FULL-35-15; genus 2-12-FULL-35-15. The sequence goes on from JAJTCJ010000011.1 coordinate 34,923, forward strand.
TGAAATTTGCCGCATTAAAACCAAAAAGGAATAGTCTCTCATTACAGAATTAATAACTTGGTTGTATGGTCTAATCTGATTATAGTGCTTGTCTTCGTATTTATCTTTAACTTCATCTGGCAAGCCGGACGAAATTACATTTTCTCCAATTTTTGCCTCTTCTGTTTCTAGGGTTGGAATATCAGGGGTCCAACTAATTGCTTTATATGGGTTTAGATCGTTCGGTATACTTACTTTAGTTCTTACTGTTTGAAGTGTTTCTTCCAAGTCCTTACCTAAAATAATAAGAGCATCTTCTTTATTTCTGCTTATTCCAGTATAAAATTCAATTATCTCAGGATAATCGATATATTTTTTGTCACGATATATGGTTTCACGAAATTCTTTATTCATGTCCATTCTCTGTGCTATAAAATAAAAAACCCAATATGAATTTTTAAAATAATTAATATCTGAGCTCTTCTTGCCAATTATAGAATTATCTTTTAATGCATTTAGAAGATAATTTATATCTAATTCTATAAAATTGTCCAAACAGAACTTAGTAAGTTTTTCTTTAAAGTATTCATTAGTAAAGTCAAAATCATTTCTCAAGACTAAAAGCTCACATAAATACCCTAAAACAAAGCTACAGTCTTTTATGTCGGGCTTTTTGTCATGATATGTTGGTAGTTCATAATCTTGAAAAATGCCATTTAGAATGGTTTCTAATAATTTAGTTCTATTAATAGGGCTATACTCATTTCCCATCTTCGAACTTGCCCTTAATATTGAAATGCAATTCTTAACTGTTCTATGCATATTCAAAGTTTCTAAGTCCTTAGTAACTTTGTTTAAAGTGGTTTCACTATCTTCAAGAAAGGATTTGGAGTTTGAATATGTTGTTACAACCTTTCTAACTTCATTTTGAGGTAAAGGGAGTAAATAATAAGAAGTGAACTCTCTTTTTATTTGAACTTTATCATCGTCATCTGATTTAAGAAAGAAGTTGTTATCTAATGTGTTAAAAATAATTAAGGGAGTGTTTTTGTATTCATCGCAGATGTTTTTTATCATTTGCATTACACCATGCTCTTCAAAACACACAGAATCTAACAAAATACAATCTATACTTTGGGTAGTTTTAAAATAATAGTTCTGAACTTCATTTTGGATATCCTTTACTATTTTATGCTTCTTGGTTTTCTTGGCATCAATATATACTAGAGTTTTTCCTGCTTTCCAGGCTTGCAATTTTAAAAAATGAGCTAACGAAGTAAGACCAAATTCTGAAGGGGCCTTAATGACGATACTATTTAGATTTTCAATAATAGAATTGATATCAATTCTATGTTCTTCATTTTTATTCGGATTAGCGGGAATCTCTCGCTTTGAGCTTATGATTGGCTCTATCCAAACAGGACTTTGCTCATTATAGGTTTTAAGAGAGTCGTTTAAGTCATCTTCCAATTTTCTTAATACAAGATCTACCTCTTTAATTTTTTCGTCTGGATTTTTAAGAGGGGAACTTTCAGAGATAAACAAATTTATTTTTTTTTCTAAAATTTTCTCGAAATCCTCTATGGATTCAAAGTCAATGTAAATACCATTATCACTTATTCCTGCCTTAAATGTTTTTACTTTTTTATGTTGCTCCAATATCTCCTCTATTTTGGGATTGTTTAGATCAACATTTTCTTTACCGAAAAAAAATATAATTCTTGGCAATGATTCAATAGATTCTTTTTTGCGTTCAAGAGCATCATTAAATTCATGTTCAGTCCCACTTCCGGCTTTTTTGGTTGGGTGGCCAAATCGGTTTTTCATTATTCCAATAAATATGTCATATTTAGATTTTCTTACATATTCATCAATTAATTCTTGTCCATTTTGTCCCATGTCTGGCAAAACGTCATATTCCCACATGAAGGTTTCAAAATTGACCCCAAGATGTTTTGCCAAACCATTATTTATTCGATCTAACACATTTTGACACGATTCTCTTTCTTTTCCACAATCACCAGGTGATGAAATAAAGCATTTAAATATTTTTCTTGTTTCCATATTTTTCTTTATTACTGTTTAAGTATAGTTATCTAATTGAGGTGTTAGGGGAGAGAAGACCTAGATATGCCTTTAACGTTAGAATCAAAAACCCCCGCACATGCGAGGGTTTCCAATCTAATTATTCTGTGTATTTAGTATTCTATTAATTATGATCCGCAAGCATCACAACCTTCTGGATTATCCAATGAACAAGTGATCTGTGCTGCTTTTTCTGCTTCTGCTTCAAGCAATGCCTGGCGCTCTGCACTCATTTGCTGCTGACGCTCCATGATCAATACATCTTCATTTCCTAATACTTCAGGTGTTTCTGTTTTTGCTTCTGCTTCAACAGTGAACTTAATTGCATCTGCTGCAGCTTTCGTACGTAAGTAGTACATTCCTGTTTTTAATCCTGCTTTCCATCCATAGAAATGCATAGAAGATAATTTCGCGAAGTTCGCATCCTGAACAAATAAGTTCAATGATTGTGACTGGCAGATATAAGCTCCACGGTCAGCAGCCATGTTGATGATCACCTTCTGAGAGATCTCCCAAACTGTTTTGTACAATGCTTTGATATTATCAGGAATTTCAGCGATGCCCTGAACAGATCCGTTTGCACCAATGATCTTGCTCTTTAATTTATCATTCCAGATTCCAAGTTTCACAAGGTCTTTCAATAAGTGCTTGTTCACGATGATGAACTCACCAGACAATACACGTCTTGAATAAATGTTTGAAGTGTATGGCTCGAAACATTCGTTGTTACCTAAGATCTGAGATGTAGAAGCTGTCGGCATCGGAGCTAATAACAATGAGTTACGCACACCATGCTTTTTCACTTCTTCTTTCAGGATGTTCCACTCCCAACGGTTTGATGGAGTTACTCCCCACATGTCGAACTGGAAAATTCCTTTTGATAC
>JAJTCJ010000106.1 GCA_021323165.1 Bacteroidota bacterium
AAGAAAGATTGCTTCCTGCAACGATACACACATCGGGAACAGGGATAATTGTTGGAGCTGTGTTTGAACAGGAAACCACATCGATCTGCATATCTCGCAGAATAGACCCTACGTAATAACGTTTTTGCGTTGTTAAAAGTAATTTCCATTCTTCAATAACTATCACAATGTTGTACTGGCAAATGCTGGTAGGAACACACCATACAAGGTCGCCAGAGCGATGATCGATACTGTTAGCCGACATAATCGGAGGATAGGTCCATCCGCTTACATTTGTTCCTACACCTCGGAGGCAAGTATCGAGGCGGTAATATAAACTGTCGCCATCAGAATCATAAGCTCCCGGATTGTGTTCGAAACACTGGCCAACACAAGCCTGATCAATAGGAGGATTTAAAAGAACAGGTGAGCTGTTCGGAGTAAGAAAAGGATTAATTATAAGATCTGTCTGAAATGCAACCGGAGTATAAACAGAGCTTGGTATATTGCATATACCTGCATTCCTGTTCTGAATTAATGAGGAGATAAGATATATTCCCGGGCCGGAATAAGTATGTACTGTTTTATACTCATTATACTTGGTGTTGGCAACAGAAGTGAACATTACACCCATCCTCCCGGGAGAACAGCTTCCGACAGGACCATTAGATCGGGGAACTATTGCCGTGTCTCCATCACCGAAATGAATTTTGATCTCACAGTCATCTGTAGTAGTATTTAAAGTATTTGAATAGGTAATGGCAGTGATCTCATAAGTATAACCTGAGATCCATCTGTAAATTATCTCCCCGGCCCTGATATGAGTGGCATAAGCATCGAAAATGCCGGCAAGGAAAATAATGAATATCAGGAGAATTCTTTTCATTCGTTAATTCACAACTTAAATCGAAGCTTTTTATTATTCCGGGCCAGATGAAAATCCAGGCTGAAATCAATGGCATTCAAATTCCTAAAAATACATGCCCGTTTTCTGCGAAGTAAGAGAAAATATTTCTTTTCGGACCATAATTTTCCTTAAAGTTAAACCAACAAGTTAAGAAAGCAAAAAAAAGAATTTTGAAAGTATACAAGTCTAAGTACCCGACCGTAGTAAAATTGCTTTGGAACCGTTTGTGCCTAATGAAAAATTAAGCCATGCAGGGTCAAAAGTAAACAAATGTATCATCAGCATTCCGACCGTAAGATCTGTAAAGTTAATATAACAAAGTATGCCCAGGTGCATTATTACCATGGTTGTCCAGGCATATTTTCTGGTTCTGGTGAAAAGGGATAGAGGAAGAAATAATAATTCACCGAGTAGGGCAGCCCATGTTATAAAATGAAATACTCTTGAAGGAACATTCAGTGAAACTTCCCTCAAAATCGTATTTCTGCTTAAAGGGTTTTCTAATAAAATAGAAAATGTACTTCCATTGATCCAGCTTGGAGAATGTAATTTGTCGAAGCCGCTCAAAGTATAACCAAGAGACATGATCAACCATGCTCCGAATATAACATAGGAAGGAATTGTCCAGTTAACATCCCGTTTGTTTTCGCCTTCCGGAACGAAGGCAGATGCTAACAGAAGCCAGCCAATATAAGGCATGCCCGGATTTATTATCATATTGTTACGGTTGACAAGACAAGCCCATCCATACCATAATAAAATAGAAACAACTCTTCTATTGATGCCTGATATAAATAGAATACTAAGAAGAATTAAAGTGATAAGGAATCCTCTTACAAAGAGATTGCTATCGTAATAATTCAGGATATCAGGAAAAAAGCCATAGCTGAAATTTAGGGCTGGATTACCGAAAACTCCTTCATTACTGAACATTTCCGCACTATAAGGCAGTAAGGAAATGAAATGTAGAAGAAGATAGTTTCCCAGAACACATCTGAAAATTATGAATTGTAAAGGCTTATAATTAACAGAAGTTATTTTGTGATCGAATAGGTCCATGATCTGTTATCGTTTTTAGTTTTTGATCTTGTTTTAATAATTATTTCCTTAATTGGTTTTGTTATTCCGAACTCTTTAGCGATCCCATATTTATCATTAAAAAAGGCATAATGCAGGATGGCTGTTCTTTGTTTTTCCGGTAGTACCGGTCCGTATCCGAATGCTGCTCCGTAAATATTTCTCCTGTTATAAGGTCCTTTTAATTTAGAATATGTTTTTGGATCAAGCGAAATATTCAATGTGTCATTCTCTATCGTGATAATGTTCAGATCATAATACAGTGCAAATGTCTCGACTCCTTTAACTTCTGTAAAAACAATAGGAAGAGGAGAAGCACAGGTAATAAAACCAAACCCTTTTATCATAACATTTTTGCTGCAGTATCCAACAGTTTGGATAAGACTGATCCCGATAAGCAAAGAAGCAGCGATAATAGTTTTTAATTTTTTAAAATTAATTCCGGATGGATATTTATTATTGACATTTTTGAATAATAAAATATCAAGAAGCTTCCTTTCTCTTTCAGGTTTGAATCCGCATGGAGATTTTGCTTTTTCAGGATTACGATAAGTGTTAAACAACATATCCCAGATAGGCAGGTCAGAAAAATTGTAATAATGTTTTCCCTGCTGATGATGGATCCTGTGCATTTCGGGGCGCTGGAAAACATATCCAAGCCAATGCGGTGTGCTGATATTCATGTGATAAAAATATTCAGCACAAGCCGTTAGCAGCAAAACAAAAGCAGCTGCATCGAAATTAATTCCGAGTAAAAGATTATTGATCATACAGATCAGGATCGAATCAAGAATTATCTCCACCGGATGTTTATAGAATGAAGTTATTGTTTCAATACGTGATGCACTGTGATGAAGCTGATGACAGATCAGCCATAGAAAATTATATTCATGACGCCATCTGTGCCACCAATAGAAAACAAATGTTATCACTACGTATGAAATAAGAGCACAAACAAATGGAGAGAATTGATCCTTTAAATTGAATAGATGAACCCCGTTAAACCATTTATCCCAGGTGTAAGTTCCGAGAATAACAATTCCTATTTGAAAACAATTAATAAGACAAACTCTCAGCCACCAACCTTTAGCTTCCGGGAGTTTTTGATCTGGGATGATCCTTTCAAGGATAATGAAAAATAACCCAATTGCGATTACGATGTATAACATGATCTTGCGTTTTTGTTGACACAAAGTTCAGGTGTTGGATAGAGAATACTTTTGATAAATGTCAAAAAGTGAAATGCTAGGAAACTAGTGTTCGAAGAAATATTTTGACTTGGACCGTCATCCCGTGCCTCGACACGGTCTTGTTAATGCGGACTTGATTTATTTGAATTGTGCTAACCTTATGAAGATCACGTGTCGGAGCACGGGATGACGTCCTAAAAAAAAACTGCGCTACGACCTTATCCTGCTTAGTGTTTCCTGGGTGATACCCAAATAACTAGCAATTTGTCCGAGTGATACACGCTGGAGTAAACCCGGTTTGGAAAATATCAGATTGTTATAACGTTCCTTCGCAGTTTTGAACTGCAGATTAAGAATTCTCTCTTCAAGCTTTATGTAATAATTCTCTGTGATGATCCTGCCGATCCTTTCTGTTTCAGGGAACTTAATATAAAGTGATTGTAAAGAGGAATGGGAAATACTTGTCAGTTCACAATTCTCAAGCGACTGAATAATTTCAAAGGAAGGTTGTTTGGCTACAAATGAATAAAAGCATGTTGCAAATTCTCCTTCCTGAGCGAACCAGGTTGTTATTTCTTTTCCGTCTTCATCGAGATAATAACCACGCAAGAGTCCATTATTAACAAAGAAAAGATCATTGCATTTTTCTCCGGATGAAATAATGATTTCCGATTTTTTAAGCTCAGTTTTTCTGGAAGCAGAAACGATAGCATCTTCAAGCTCTGTGGAAACAGAGATGATGGACGCAACGTGTTCTAAAAGGTTCATATTAATAGTTGATTACCTGTTCAACTATGTTAGCAGGAAGATCACGGTATTCATATTGCTGAGTTCTCAGTTGAGGCACAAATCCTGCTTCTATAATGGCTTCCTGGATTCCCTGTGCTGTAAAACGATGCGGAGCACCGGCAGCAGAAACAACATTCTCTTCGATCATGATGCTGCCGAAATCGTTTGCGCCTGCATGAAGACAAAGTTTCGCAACATCTTTACCAACTGTTAACCAGCTCGCCTGGATATTGATCACATTTGGAAGCATGATCCTGCTCATTGCAAGCATTCGGATGTATTCATCACCAGTGACATTATTTGTAATTCCTTTATGACGTTTCAATAAAGTGCCGTCATCCTGGAAAGGCCATGGAATAAATGCAAGGAAGCCTTTTGAATCCTTTGGTTTTTCACTCTGCACTTCGCGGATCCATACAAGATGCTCAAAGCGTTCTTCGATAGTTTCGATATGACCGAACATCATTGTAGCCGATGTAGTAATGTTTAACTGATGTGCAGCACGCATTACATCCAGCCATTCACGGCCGGTGCATTTACCTTTTGAGATTAGTCTGCGTACACGGTCGTTAAGGATCTCAGCGCCTGCACCAGGTAAACTATCAAGGCCGGCTTCTTTTAATGCCTTTAAAACTTCAGTATGGGTTGATTTTTCAAGCTTGGTGATATGAGCAATTTCAGGGGGCCCGAGTGCATGAAGTTTAACATTCGGATAAAGTTTTTTCAGTTCCCTGAATGTGTCAGCATAAAATTTTAATCCTAATTCAGGATGATGACCACCCTGCAGTAAGAGCTGGTCCCCACCATATTTTAAGGTTTCCTCTATTTTTTGTTTGTAGGTTTCAATATCGGTGATGTAGGCTTCTTTATGCCCGGGAATCCTGTAAAAATTGCAGAATTTGCAGTTTGCGATACAAACGTTGGTTGTATTCACATTTCTGTCGATCTGCCAGGTAACTTTATTGTCCGGTTTCTGAATCTTACGAAGTTCATTGGCGGTAAAAATTAAGTCAGCCGTAGGAGCATTCTTAAATAAAAATACGCCTTCTTCCAGGCTTAGAAATTCAAAATTTAAGGCACGTTTTAATAAATTATCTACAGTCATTGTTCATTGTTAATTAGTCAGTGCTAAATAGCTTCAAAGCACATTATTTTTCATACATTTACGCTACTCAAAAGTAAATAATATATGTCTATTCTATCTAAAATATCTGTAATTAATAACAACGAAAGCGTGATTTTGTTGTGCGGGAAAGAATCATCCCTGAATAATAATTACGGATTAAGCAAGGCCGAGATTGATTACATAAAGAATGAGATAAAAGTAAAAGAGAAAAAGCATGTGGTGATCAATCAGCTGGGACGCCTTGTAATTGTGCAGATCACGGATCATCAGAAAGAAAAATTCGCTGAGCTTGAAACATTAAGAAAGGCCGGATGTAGCATGCATGCATATATTGCGGATGCGAAACTTAAATCGGTCACAATAGTTGATGTTGATGGAAAAGAAGCAGAATTACTGGCTTTGACCGAAGGGTTGGTATTAAGCAACTATCAGTTCTTAAAGTATAAAAAGAATAAGGAAAAGGAATTATTCTCTTTAAAGAACATCAACGTATTCAGTAAAACTGTAAGTGCATCAAAGATCAACGAGCTTCAAATAATAACGAATGCAGTTGAAATATCAAGAACGCTTGTGAATGAGCCTGCTAATTTCTTAACTGCCACCCAGCTTTCAAAAGAATTCCGGAAAATGGGTAAGGATGCGGGTTTTGAAGTCGAAGTTTTAAATAAAGCCAAGATCACCGCCCTCAAAATGGGTGGTTTGCTGGCGGTAAACCTGGGCAGTATCGATCCTCCTACTTTTACTATTATGGAGTATAAACCGGCAGGAGCTAAAAATAAAAAGCCTGTGGTGCTGATCGGCAAAGGAGTTGTTTATGATACTGGTGGATTGAGTCTTAAACCTACTCCAAACTCCATGGACATGATGAAGTGCGATATGGCTGGGGCGGCAGCAGTTGCAGGTGCAATGTATGCTGTTGCGAAAGCAAAGCTTCCGGTTCACGTGATTGCGTTGGTGCCTGCAACGGATAATCGTCCGGGCGAGAATGCCTACGTACCGGGAGATGTGATCACTATGTATAATGGATTAACTGTTGAAATGCTGAATGCAGACGCAGAAGGAAGGATGATACTTGCTGACGCACTTGCATATGCTCAAAAATATAAACCTGAACTGGTATTGGATTTTGCTACACTAACTGGTGCCGCTATCGCAGCGATCGGAATGTCTGGATTGGTTGTAATGGGAAATGCAGATGAAAAAACGAAGGACCAATTAAAGCAAAGTGGTTTTAATACATTTGAAAGATTAGCGGAAATGCCTTTCTGGGACGATTATGATGATCTGATCAAATCCGATATTGCTGATATGAAGAACATTGGCGGACCTTATGCAGGATCAATTACAGCCGGTAAATTTCTTGCACGTTATATCGATTATCCATGGATGCATTTTGATATTGCAGGTCCTGCATTTTTAACTGCTAAAGACAGCTATCGTCCGAAAGGCGGAACCGGAGTAGGAGTGAGACTCCTGTTCGATTATTTTAAAAACAATTATTAAGTTTAATTGAATGAAAGCGTTAAAGTTTTTATTATTTATTCTGACAGCATCTGTTATAAGTGCTTTCTGCTTCGCTCAGAATAAGGTTTCTCTGATCGTTGCCGAATACGATGATAATGCTTCAGTGAATCATTTGCAGCACATTATTAACTATACATTCGTAGATGGCGCAATGGTTTCCCGAGAGGAGATCATCAGCATTCCCACACAAAAGGCGGGTATCAAAGGAAATTATGTGCGTTTTGATATCGGGAAGAACAAAGTTTACCGTAACAGATATGTTGTTACAGGAATTGGAAATATCATTGATCTGAAAAGTAAGAAAGTTATCCTTGAAGAAAAGGATGAGTTAGTTGGGTTCAGAGGAGACAGTATCTTGTTTTACACAAACGATATTTTTAAAGGGAAATATTATTCTGTTTTTGACCTGAGAACGGAAAAATATCAAAAGGTGGAGAATCCTAATTTTAATCCACTTCCAAGACCTTCGGTTGAGGTTGATGAGACTGCCAAACCTTTCGTGATTAATGCATACGCTACAAGCGGAAAAAAAGAAACGCTTGTCTTGGATGCCGGATATGGCGAAGCACAGCCCTTAATCGGAGATAATGTAAAACGTAAATTCCCGATTTTCTGGCTTGATAATATAAGTTTTTTATACGCGAATTTTCCCAAGAACCAGCAGTCTGCAAGCATTTACAAAGTAGGAATTGATAAAACAATAGAGAAGATCGCAGATATTACCGAGATTCCTGCAACAGCTGAAAGCTCTTCTTTTGAATATGATGCTGCAGGAAATATTATATACTCTTGCGGAAAAGGAAGATTTATAATCGACCTGAAAAAGAAAAAAGCAGATGCGGTAATTTTTGAAACGGTGGGTCACAACTTTTTTGTAGAGTCAACGGAAAATACAAAATACGGCAGAGCAATCAAATATGAATCTGTTGAAACAGGAAAAAAATGGTGCAGGTTCGATAATGCCCAAACAACACCTGGCTATGCTGCTTTCCAGACAGAAATGGTAATCGGCAGCGATCGTTACCCCCAGGGAGTTGCAGTATGGAATACCACTACAAAAAAGTGGACAGAGCTGGAAGTATCTTCATTGGCCAATATCATTGGCTGGGTAGCGGAATAGATAAAAACGGTACATTTGCCGGAATTATTGTTAAAAGCTTTTTAACTTTTAACTCTTAACCTTTAACTTTGCATATGTCAGACGAAAAAATAATTGTTGGGATCTCACAGGGTGATATAAATGGAATTGGATTAGAAGTGATCATTAAAACCTTCCTTGATCCACAGATCTTTGATATCTGCACACCTGTTCTATTCGGTTCACCAAAAACTGCGTCTTTTCACAGAAAAGCATTGAATATTGAAGATTTCAGCTTCAACCAGATCAAGGATGTTTCAGAGATCAACCACAAAAGAGCAAATATTATTACAGTTTATGAGGATGAACCTCTTGTGGAATTAGGAAAACAAACTCCTGCGGGCGGTGCTTATGCCTTTAAGTCGCTGGAAGCTGCTGCTTATGCTTTGGCTCAGAAAAAGATCCATGTGCTGGTTACTGCGCCTATCAATAAAGAGAATATTCAATCACCCGATTTTAATTTCCCTGGCCATACTGAATATCTGGATGATAAATTCGGAGATGGGAACAGCCTGATGTTTCTTGTAAGTGATACACTTAAAGTTGCGGTGGCAACCGGGCATATCCCGGTAACCCAGGTCGCTCAGGCCTTATCCACAGAAAAGATCCTTAAAAAGATCCAGGTACTGCATAAATCACTGATTCAGGATTTCCAGGTTCGTAAGCCAAAGATCGCTGTATTGGGATTAAATCCTCATGCAGGGGATAATGGAGTGATAGGAAATGAGGAACAGAATATCATTATTCCGGCTATTAATGCTGCAAAAGATGAAGGAATGCTGGTTTATGGGCCATATCCGGCAGACGGATTTTTTGGAAACGGAACATATAAGCAATTTGATGCGGTTTTAGCAATGTACCACGATCAGGGCTTGATCCCATTCAAAACTATTGCATTTAATGACGGTGTTAATTTCACCGCAGGTTTGCCTGTAGTGAGAACATCTCCGGATCATGGAACCGCATATGATATAGCAGGCAAAAATTTAGCTTCAGAAGAGTCGTTCCGCAAGGCTTTGTATATGGCAATTGATATTTACAAGACACGTTCAATGCATAATGAGCTGACTGCCAATCCATTAAAGATAAGTCTTCAGAAAAGGGAACGTTAGAATTAGTCTTTAAAAAAAGATACTTTATAGCAGAAATCTGATGAAAAACCTGTGTTTTTATCAGATTTTTGCTTTTTTTGTCTTAAAAAGGCCTCAAATTAATTTAAATTATGTCTTTGAAATCAGGCAAATTTTTTTACCTTTGCGGTCTTTCTCAAAAAGTTAAATAAAATGGCGGGCGGAAAAGAGTTCGGAGATAAAAAAAGGGAATATCAGGGTTGACATGACTCTGTTAAAGCAGTCAGCAATGATGTCTCTCGAGTTTAAGATCAGTGGTACTGTAAAGGTTCCATGTGATCTTTGTACAGAAGAGTTTGATATGCCTATCACAGGAGATTATAAATTGATCGTGAAGGTTGGTGGGAGCGATACAGCTAATGAAGATGACGATATTATTATGATTGCTGCAAACGAGCATGAGCTTGATCTTGCACAATACATATATGAATACATAGTTCTTTCTCTCCCGATAAAGAGAGTTCATCCGGATGATGAAGATGGAAACAGTACCTGTGATCCGGAAATGATCGAGAAAGTGAAAAAGTATCTGACTGATGATCCCGGTGATGATAAATCAGATCCGAGATGGGATGGTTTGAAAGGAATAAAGCTCAATTAGTGAAGGATTGAAATAGAGAAATAGAGAAGGACGAAAGAATTATAGAAGGGTTGAAATGGAGAGTTGGAGTAAGAATAAAAAGGGAAAATTAAATACATAGTTTATAAATACGAATAAAAAATATTGTGAGGAACGAATCAGAATAATTCTCTAATTCTCCATTTCTCTAAATCAATAATTAAGTAAAGAGTAATAACAATTAAATAAAATAACACAATGCCACATCCAAAGCGAAAATTATCCAGAGCAAGAAGAGATAGCCGTAGAGGTCATGACAAAGCTGTAGCATCTACACTTTGCAACTGAATTTGTATCACCGTGTTTGTAACGAGTGCGGATACTACAAAGGGAAATTAGCAATCGAGAAAAAAGTTTCTGCTTAGTAATTAGTTGAATAGTTAAACAGTTAGAATAGGATAAGGCTTATGTGCCCGATCTCATTTAACTATTTAACCTATAACCAATAACTATTTTATGAAGATAGGTATAGATATTATGGGCGGTGATTTTGCACCAGAAGCTACTGTTTCGGGTGCCATTTTAGCTTATAATGAATTACCAAAAGATGTTCGCTTGGTATTGGTCGGTGATGAACAACTGATCCGTGCTTCACGCATCTGAAGTTATTGCAATGGGCGAGCATCCGACTAAAGCATTTTCTCAAAAACCCAATTCAAGTCTTGCTTTGGGTTTTTTTATGCTTAAAGAAGGCAAGCTGAATGCTTTTGCAAGCAACGGAAATACAGGTGCAATGCTTGTAGGTTCGATGTTTACTGTTAAATCGGTTTCCGGAGTGATACGTCCCTGTATCACATCTGTTCTGCCTAAAGAAAATGGTGGTGTGGGCCTTGTCCTCGATGTAGGTACCAATGCCGATTGTAAGCCCGATGTGCTTTACCAGTTTGCTGTTCTCGGCTCACTGTATGCAGAGCATGTTCATAATATCAAAAATCCTAAAGTAGCTTTATTGAATATTGGTGAAGAACCTGAAAAGGGAAATCTTGTAGCTCAGGCTGCACACCAGTTGATGAAAGATACAAAGGATTTTAATTTTGTGGGGAATATTGAAGGCCGCGATATTTTCAGCGATCATTGTGATGTGATCGTGTGTGACGGATTCACTGGGAATGTGCTGTTAAAAGAAGCGGAAGCTTTTTACACACTCATCAAAAAAAGAGGATTAAGTGATGCTTATTTCGATCGTTTCAATTATGAGAATTATGGAGGAACTCCGGTTCTTGGCATAAATTCTACAGTAATGATCGGGCATGGCATTTCAAATAATATTGCCGTAAAAAATATGCTTCTTCTTGCAAAAGATGTAGTAGAGGCTAATTTAACGGATAAAATAAAACAAGTTTTTTCATGACGAAAGTTACCGCTGCTATTACTGCTGTTGCAGGTTATGTACCTGATTAAAGAACAGGAATTAAAGAACGCAGGATCTTAAAAGGTGAAGGCCTCGGAACATCCGATATGTGCGTTAAAGCGATAGAATTATTATTAAAGAAACGCGGTATCTCTGCTCTTGATATTGATATGATCATTATCGGAACTGTAACACCCGATTATGTTTTCCCTTCAACTTCAAATGTTGTCTGCGATAAAATAGGAGCAACAAATGCATGGGGTTTCGATCTTAATGCTGCCTGTTCCGGATTTGTATATGCACTTTCAACAGGTGCACAATTCATTGAAACAGGAAAATATAAAAAAGTAATTGTTGTTGGCGGAGATAAAATGTCTGCTATCCTTGATTATACTGATCGTTCAACATGTATAATTTTTGGTGATGGTGCAGGTGCGGTATTGCTTGAGCCAAACACCGAAGGTTTAGGTGTTCAGGATTCTATCTTAAAAGCAGATGGTTCGGGCAGACAATATCTTCATCAAAAGGCTGGTGGATCTGTTAAGCCTCCTACTCATGAAACAATTGATGCTCGTGAGCATTTTGTTTTTCAGGACGGACAACCGGTATTCAAAAGAGCAGTAGTTGGAATGGCAGAAGTTTCTGCTGAGATCATGCAGCGTAATAAATTAACTTCTGAAGATGTTGCATGGCTTGTTCCTCACCAGGCGAACAAACGTATTATTGATGCAACTGCAGATCGTATGGGATTATCTTCTGATAAAGTGATGCTTAATATTCAGAAATACGGAAACACAACAGCCGGAACAATTCCATTGTGTTTATGGGATTATGAAAAGCAAATGAAAAAAGGTGATAACATGTCTGGAGAAGGTAGTTCGGAGCGGTTCGGATAACGAATTAAAAAACGAATTTACGAATCTACATGAAGAGCGGTTTCTGAAAAATAGGGTGAAGAATTACTGAATAAATAATTTCATACACAGATTCGAAAATTAGAAACAGATCTGTGATCCGTACAAATAGAAAGAATATTAATAACTAAAATGAAATAGAATGAAACTGAACGAAATTCAAGACCTGATCAAGTTTGTAGCAAAATCCGGAGTAAGCGAGGTTGAGCTCGAAACAAAAGATGTAAAGATCGTTATCAAAACTCCGGCAGGAAAAAA
>JAJTCJ010000107.1 GCA_021323165.1 Bacteroidota bacterium
TATGGCATATTTTACTCCGGCCGAGCTTCCGGACAATAAATATTATATCTTTGGTAAGGATGGAGCTAAAATGCTTGCTGAAAAGCTGAATGTGCCTCTTCTTGGAGAGATACCATTGGTACAAAGCATTTGTGAAGCAGGAGATGCCGGTCGTCCGGCTGTTATGCAGGATGGAACACCACAGGCTAAAGCCTTCATGGAAATGGCAAGCAATGTTGCACAGCAGGTTTCTATTGTTAACGCAAGTAGAATGGAGTCGGGAGTGGGGAAAGCGGAGACTGTTAGTAGTTAGTAGATGGTAGTTTGTAGACGGTTACCTTAAAGCAGAATTTTTAAAAACACAGATTCGTAATTCGTATAAATTCGCAATTCGTAGTATGATTGAACTAACAAAAAGAGTAGAGGATGCATTAGAGCAAATTCGCCCATATCTTAAGGCTGATGGAGGAAATGTATCATTGGTTGAAATTACAGATGATAACATTGTACGTCTGGAATTGCTTGGTGCATGTAAGTCATGTTCCATGAGTATGATGACTATGAAAGCCGGCATCGAAGAAACTATCAGACGTTCTGTACCTGAGATCACTGGAGTTGAAGCAGTGAATCTCACGGCAATGGTTTAAAAAAACACCAATTTTATGAGAAGATCTTCTCTGTACCGAATCTTATCTGCAGCATCTGTTGCTGCACTTATTGCAAGTTCATGTACTCCTGATCTTGAAGGTCCAGCGCCCCAGCCGGGCAACGCGGATTTTACCAGAACAATTGCTGTCGGTGGAAATTACATGGCGGGATATCAGGATGGTTCTTTATACACGAAAGGCCAGCTATATTCTATTCCGGCTTTACTTGCTGACCAGTTTAAATTAGTTGGTGGCTCCTCTTTCAGCCAGGTAATGATGCCGGATAACAGCGGTCTCGGACTTAATAGCAAACCATGGGAAAGCTGGTTCATTACATCCAGTCATCTTGGAAATAAAACAGATTGCAAAGGTGTTACTTCTTTATCTCCATTAAAATCACAAATTTCTATATCAGAGGCATCGCCTTATTTGTCGGGCCTGGCAGGCAACAGTATTCAGAATTTTGCTGTGCCATTTGCGAATATTCAGGATTATTTTAATCCTGCATTTGGTAATGCATTTTCACCAACAGGAAATAAGAATCCGTATTACAACAGAATTGCAAGCAATCCGGGAACATCAACAATTTATTCTGATGCGAAAGATCAGAATGCAACTTTCATAACTGCATGGGTTGGGATGGAAGATATCTTCAACTTTGCTTCAAGTGGTGGAACGAGCGGAACTATACCTTCAGCAGGAACATTTTCCGTTTACTTGGATTCCTTGCTTCGTGGTTTAACTGCAGGCGGTGCTAAAGGCGTTATCGCCAACATTCCCGACTTTAGAAATTTTCCTTATTACACTTTGGTGTTATGGGACAATGCAAATTTAACGCAGGGCCAGGCTGATACATTGAACGATGCTTATGCAGGACTTGATCATATTCACTTCGAAGAAGGAAGAAATGGTTTTGTGATCGATGATGTAAATGCTCCCTTTGAATTTCGTCAGCTTCATGCCGGTGAATACATCACTCTTTCAGTTCCACTGGATTCTATGAAATGTGATAAATACGGCTTGCTTGTTAGTACAATTAATGATCGGTATGTTCTTGACAGTGTAGAAGTGTTTGAGATCGATCAGGCCATTGCCGGTTATAATAATGTTATTGTCCAAAAAGCAGCACAATATAATTTCGCTTTGGCAGATATGTACAGTTTTTTTACTTCCGTGAAAGCAGGAATAAAATGGGATGGGGTTGTTTTTAATCAAACCTTTGTTTCTGGTGGATTTTACAGCCTTGATGGATATCATCCTAATCAGAAAGGCTATGCTTTGATCGCGAATGAATTTCTTGAAGCAATCAGCAGTAAATATAAATCCGTGATACCTACGATCAATTGTGTGGATTGTGATGGTGTGAAGTTTCCGTAGTCTGGATTTTAACTTTTGAAACGTCATCCCGTGCCCCGACTCGGGATCTTCCTATTAAAAATCTTTAGTATAATTCCCGGTTTTATTTAGGCTTGCCATCCCGTGGCACCACAGGGGATCTTCATAAGGTTAGCAGAATCAAAAAAGGATAGTTTTAAGTAACAAGATCCCGTGTCGAGGCACGGGATGACGGTAAGACTTTAATAATTCTCCGAAGAAACAAAGTCATTCTTTCGGTTTAATCAATTTTTTTATTTAGGATCGTCATCCCGTGGCACCACACGGGATCTTCATAGGGTTAGGCAATATCAAAAAAGGGTGGTTCTAATAAACAAGATCCCGTGTCTGAGCATGGGATGACGGTAAGGGTTGTAACATCTCTCCGAAATTGCATCTCCAAAATCTTCCAAAAAGCCTTCTTAGAAGGTTTTACACACCTGAACTCTATAAGCAAAGCGCCTCATTAATTTTCTCTGTGGTTCTCCGTGGTTTCTGTTCCTCTGTGTTAAAACCTTCTTAGTGTTTCTCTTCTCCTGAGTGTCTTAGTGGTAAAACACAAACAAAAGATCTATTTCACAATTAACTTTCTCGTAGAAAGATGATCCCCCACAACAACAGTTATAAAATACAATCCGCTTTGTAGCCCATCACGATTGATAAGAAGCTGGTTGCTTGCAGTGTTATATGATTTCACGGCCTTCCCGCTAACATCATAAATAGTTATTGAAGCTGTTGCATTTCCTGCTTTTGTAAGGCTAACAGTAAAATCTCCGGATGCAGGATTTGGATATACTGAAACAGAATTTGAGGAAGCGATCTCAGGAACACCAACAGTACAAGTCAAAGGATATACGAAAACGCAGGTTGTATCCCAAATCTGATCAGTGAAATAAACTGTTCCTGTGAATGCACCAGAAATAGAGTCCAGTGTTGTTGGAATTGTATGCACGACAGTATCTCCCGGCATATGAGCAAATAAATAATATATGTTGTTTATGTTTCCGACAGTATCACCGGTGGAGTTTACTACTACTACAGTTGGGTAGTTTACATGATTCGTGTCTCCATTATAGATAGTTACATTTAATTCATTAGCTCCAACAGTGTCCAGTGTCATACCAAGTACACACATGTCCATACAATTAATTGTTTGAGCCTGTGCTGAATTAAATCCAAGAAACAAGGTGAAGGCAAGTAATAATTTTTTCATTCGGTTTTTTTTATAAAGGTAAGTGATTTTCAACCACTTGGTAATTAATCTCCGCTGTAAGAATATTATGTAGTCCGATCTGACTAAATTATTTAACTAGTGTAAATTCGCCTGCTGCCCAGAATTTTCCTTTGTTATCTGTATCTTTTGAATAAGCAACAGCTTTGTCATTCTCATCAGTATAAACGATGGTTGTTTCAACCTCTTTGCTTGACCATACTTCAATCTTCACTTTATGAGTTCCTTCAGGTACAGCACTCATGGCAGTCTGAAAGTTATCCGGAAAGTCTAAAAGCCAGGATGACCAATCACCCTCGGGCATCACATCTTTAGCAACGCCAACAACAAACGGTCGTGCGATACCTTCAATGTAAACGCGATATGTCAAAGCTTCAGGTGGAGCTGCATCCATCTTGTTTACTGCTCTTGGTAAATAAACTCTTCCTACAAATTTTTCATCCGCATTAAAAGTATTGGATAACATCGCTTCTGTTTCTTTGATGGATCCTGTTCTTGGAATATCCTGTTTTGAGAACATGATAACTCCAGCGCCCCACCATTCTTTTGATTTGGTTGCTTTCCTTTCATCATCGGTTTTTTTAACGATGTGTTTGTGATACTCGCCCTGAGGTTGTGCCTGTGAGAAACAGTTAGAGACAGCGAATGAAGATAAGAATAGAAGTAACAGTCTTGTTTTCATGTATTGAGTAGTTTAAGTTTTCGTTTAATTAAATTCTACTTGTAATTAATTGATCAAGGTTTGGTTCGCCAACGATATCAGCTTTTTCAGTGCCATTGTATTGAAGGATAAGGTTGGTCGTCCTTTCTTCAATAATTTGTTGCTTTTCAAAAATATGAAAATCAAAATTAAGTGGCAAGATGATATATCTGAATTTATGATGATTTAAGTTTTGTTCAGCAATTATCTTATTTCTTTCTTCACGGGAAACTTCTTCAATAAATAATGGTTTCGGTTTTACTTTGGCCTGTAAATAATAATCAACCGCGATAAGCTGTTTCAGGATCTTATCCTCAGGAAAATTCTCTTCTGCGTAAGCATATATTATTTCATAAACATCAATGATAGAATGCTTATGGAAATCATTTCTTGCTTCAAAGAATTTTCCTAGGCCTAACATAAAATCGAAGATGCTGTAACGCGAGGTTACATACTTCATCGTGTGAATGGTTCTTTTTTTATTCCAATAGATCTCAAGCGCTTCTTCCAGCTTTACTATCTGTGCAAGCTGGTCTTTCGATAAATAGTTGCTTTCAATGATCTGGTAAGGAGGATTCGGATCGAAAACATATCCGTGTTCCAGGTGCTTATTACGCACAGGTGTGCCTTTCAGAAATTTTAAAAAACCTAATTGTAATTCCGGAGCAAAAATTTTGAATACCTCTTCAAAGCTGAATTTAATATCTTCCCATTCATCAAGGGGTAATCCGACAATCAGATCCAGATGCATCTCGATCTTATTTTGTAATTGTAGTATGATTCCTTTTGTCTTTTCGAAATTTTGCTTTCTGCTAACCTGAAGATTCGCTTTCTGATTTACAGTTTGTATCCCGATCTCAAATCTGAATAAGCCTGCCGGTACATGATCCTGGATAAATTTAATGATATCAGGATGCACAATATCGGCAGTGATCTCAAACTGAAAAACATTCTCGGGACGATGATGTTCAAGAATGAATTTGAACATATCTATTGTGAAATCCTTTTTGATATTGAAAGTACGATCAAGGAACTTTACAACACGTCCATGCTGCATGAGATAAAGCAGATTCGCTTTTATATCCTCATTCGGAAGATAGCGTACTTTATTATCAAGGCTGGCAAGGCAAAATTCGCATTTGTACGGACAACCTCTTGATGTTTCTATGTAACAAACTTTATTGTAAAGCTCTTTTGGGGTATCATTCCGGTAAGGTCTTACACCGCTGAAGTTCACAAGGTCGAACATTGGTGCTTCCGGATTGTGTTTAACTCCTTCTGAGGTTTTAAAAACAAGGTTAGGCACTTTTTCAACATTGGGAAAAGCATCAAGAAATTCCTTGAATGGAATTTCTCCTTCACCGGTGATTATATAATCCACCTGCTCAAGCTCAATGACATTTTTCCAGTCGTAGCTGACTTCAGGTCCGCCCAATAAAATTTTAATATTGGGATTTAAAGCTTTGATCTTTTTACAAACTTCCAGTGTTTGTGTAATATTCCAGATATAACAGCTGAACGCCACTACATCATGCTCTCTGCAAAAGTCAGCAATACTGTCTTTATCTTCCTTTATGGTAAACTCTTTCCATGAAAGCCCTTCACGTTCTTTATTGAGTTCGTACAATAAACGAACCGCCAGATTGATGTGAATGTATTTTGCGTTAAGGGTTGAGAGTAGGACTTTCATGTTTGTAATTGGACATCTAAGATAACGATTCAATTGTTTTAAAACAAAACGCTCCGGTTTCCCGAAGCGTTTTAATCTAATATATTCTTGTGAGCCTTAGTGTTCTTAGTGCCTTAGTGGTAAAATTATCAAATTTTGATCTCGTCCTCACTCTTATTCATAAAACGATACTCCATAAAGTTGTAAGAAGAAACTGCGCGAACATTAAAGCTCTTGCCGTATTTCTTACCCCATTGGGCTTTCAGTGAATTGAACCACCAGCCTTTTGTAATATATGCCTCAAGATAAGGATGAACACAAAGCGTTACATCTTTTTCATTTTGTTCTTTCAAGATATAACGCAGATTGTTTTCGATCTGGTCCATCAAAAGAATACTTGCCTGGATCTCACCGCTGCCGCCACATGTAGGACATTTTTCTACTGTTACGATATTCATTTCCGGACGAACACGCTGACGGGTGATCTGAATCAATCCGAATTTACTTGGAGGAAGAATGTTGTGCTTCGCCCTGTCTTTCGACATTTCATCTTTTATCTTATCGAATAAAAGTTTGCGGTTCTCAGCAGAATGAAGATCGATAAAATCCACAACAATGATTCCGCCCATATCACGTAAACGAAGCTGACGGGCAACTTCAACAGCCGCTTCAAGGTTTACCTCAAGAGCATTTGTTTCCTGGTTATTGTCAGACTTTGCACGGTTACCGCTGTTCACGTCAATAACGTGCAAGGCTTCAGTGTGTTCAACGATCAGGTATCCGCCACTTCGCATGGTAACTGTTTTCCCGAATAATCCTTTGATCTGGCGGTCTACACCGAAATGATCAAAAATAGGAACAGGCCCTTTGTAAAGCTTAAGGATCTTTTCCTTGTCAGGAGCAATAGTCTGAAGATAAGTTCTGATCTCTTCAAAAAGAGATTCATCATTTATATGAATACTGTTAAAGCTCGCGTTTAAAAGATCACGAAGAATCACAGATGTTCTGTCGATCTCACCTAAAACTTTGAAAGGAGGCTGAGCCGTTTTTAAATTCTCGTAGCACTTTTCCCATTTCTTAACAAGATCATTAAGATCAGCGTCAAGATCCGCGACACTTTTTCCTTCAGCAACCGTACGTATGATCACACCAAAATTCTTTGGTTTAATGCTGGCGATAAGTCTTTTTAAACGGGTTTTCTCTTCCGTAGTTTTGATCTTTTGTGATACGGAAATTTTATCTGAAAAGGGAATAAGGACAAGATAACGCCCAGCTAAAGAAATTTCGGTTGTGATTCGCGGGCCTTTTGTTGAGATAGGCTCTTTCGCGATCTGGATAAGGATCTGCTGATTGGCATTTAGGATATTGCCTATCTTACCGTCCTTTTGAATATCCGGTTCAAACTTATAATACATCAGATTAGATGTAGTTTGTTTTCCGGTTTGAACAAGTTTAGTGTACTTGTTTAGAGATGCTGCCTGCGGCCCAAGGTCGAGGTAATGCAGAAAAGCATCTTTTTCGTAGCCAACATCCACAAAGGCGGCATTCAAACCCGGCATCACCTTTTTCACGCGGCCGAGGTATATGTCGCCTACAGAGAAATTATTATTACTTTTTTCGCGATTAAGTTCAACTAAACGTTTATCGTTTAAAAGTGCAATAACAACCTCTGATGGAGTAACATCAATGATCAGTTCGTTCACTTATTTTAATATTTTAGTAAATACAATAACACAGCTTCCCGCCATAAGCGGGACCCGTGTCGATTTGTTTTGTAAATGGGGTCAGATTCCTTTTAAAGGAAAAAGATGCAGATATATGCAGATAGTATTAAAAACAGTGTTATTTAAAAAACTGTTCTTAATACTATAAGCTGCAGAAAAATATCTTCCGGTTAAACCGAAAAATTATTTTTTCTTATGTCTGTTTTTTCTCAAACGCTTTTTACGTTTGTGAGTAGCCATTTTATGTCTCTTTCTTTTTTTACCGCTTGGCATAACTAAGTAGTTTTAATTGTAAATATTTTATTTATCTGTTTTCTTTTGGAACGTCCTGTGAGGACAACTTATTAATATAATCCTGAACTTCTGTTTTGATTGTAACATCTTCAACAAGGTTCTTGTACTTCTCTAAACTTTCAATCGCTTTAGGCCTGTCACCTTTTTGTTCGTATGCATCTGCAAGGTGAAGATAAGCTTCAATAAAATCAGGCTGTATCTTCAACACTTTTTCAAACCGTGCGATTGCTTTATCCCACTGTCCGGATTTTTCTGAAAAGAAAGCAAAGTTCAACTGAAGATTCACATTATTGGAATCAATCTTTTCTACTTCTTTCAGTAAGCCTATTCCCTTCATCGGTTCCGCTGATCCTTCAACATAACATGCTCCTAAATTTATTTTCGCATCAGTGTTAGAAGGGTCGAGCTGTAATGTTTTTTCAAAACATTCAATTGCTTTACCGTAAAGCATCGGGCGTTCAGCTTCGGGAGCAAAACGTGTTGCGCTGTAATACCTGTTGCCGGCTTCCATCCAGTTCTTTCCATTAGGAGAAGCTATTGCAGCCTGTTCCATGTAGTAAGCAGAAACAACCGGCTGGCGTAAACTATCCCACACGTTGATCAGGTTCTCAAAAGCTGATTTTTTATCAGGAGATGTTTTTAAAGCATCTTCAAGTTTGTCAACCCTAAGTCTCTTATCTTTAGCTAACTTTTCTTTTGCTGTTTCCACAACAGAATTAATGGTAGCCATTGAAGTGTGATCCGCGTGTTCCGATACAGGAGATTCAGCCTTTTTAGGAAGCTTTGTGTTTGCAAATAATAAAAGAACGATCAATATTAATGAACCTGCTAATACAACTAATTGCTTTTTATTTACAGATTTCATTATTTGTTGTTTTCGGTTTGTGGTTAATCGTTCAGAACTTCATAAACTTTAAACCCTTAAACCTGAAACTATTTTATACAGTTGCTTCCTTCTTTACGTTCTTTTTTACTTTCTCAGTGAAAGTTTTAGCCGGTTTAAAAGCTGGAACATAATGAGCCGGAATGATAATAGTTGTATTCTTAGAAATATTACGGCCGGTTTTTTCAGCACGTTTTTTTACTATAAAACTTCCAAAACCTCTCAAATATACATTCTCCCCCGCTACCATCGAATTTCTTACTGTTTTCATGAATGCTTCAACTGAAGCTTGTACTGCTACTTTTTCAATACCTGTTTTTTCTGCGATCTCGTTAATGATGTCTGCCTTTGTCATGCGTCTATAAACTATTTATAATCAAACAATTAATTCAAAAAAATTAAATTTAGGGTTGCAA
>JAJTCJ010000108.1 GCA_021323165.1 Bacteroidota bacterium
CAAGGATGATGTTAAAGAAGTTAACAAAGGTTTCGAATGCGGACTTAACATTGAAGGATTCAACGACATTAAAGTTGGCGACATCATTGAAGGTTATGAACTGGTTGAGATCAAAGCGAAATTATAATTCATATTTCAAATTAAAAAAGCCTTGCGATGAGCAGGGCTTTTTTTTTAATTCTATTTCAAAAATTATTAAGAATAAAATATAAATGTCAAGAACATTCAAAACCGGTATCATTCTGCTGATAATATCATTATCCGGTTTGTTTTATGCACATACCCATTTTTGTTACAATACTTTTTACAAACCGGCATTTTTATTTTCACAGGCTGTTAAGTCAAAACCTTTGGATGTGATTATAGTTCCCGGAATTGCAAGCTATGCAGGCAAATGGAGTTTTGTAATGAAATGGAGAGTCAACTGGTCTGTATATTTATACAAAGCGGGAATAACCAAAAACATTATTTATTCCGGTGGAGCAGTTTATACTCCTTATACAGAAGCTGTGATCATGGCGCTGTATGCTGAAAAACTCGGTGTTCCCAAAGAACATATTTTTACTGAAACAAATGCAGAGCACACCACAGAAAATCTTTATTATTCCTGGCAGCTTGCAAAAGAAAAAGGATTTAACAGCATCGCTTTTGCAACGGATCCTTTTCAATCATATAAGATCGAACCGTACATCAAAAAATTTAATGTTGATGTGAGCTTGCTTCCGAGTGTGATCAGTATAATGGAAGGAATTACTTCAAAAGAAATAGATATAATTTCACATCCTGCCTATAAACTGGACTTTAAATCAATAAATGAGCGGGAATCAAAAGAAGAACAGGAATTTTATTCTAAAGGAGGAAGAATAAAAATTAAATAACAGGTATAAAAAAAAGCGCTTGCTATTTAATAAATAACAAGCGCTTTTAATAAAAATTTTTTTACTTTTTTGTGATCTCTGTGATCTCCGC
Source organism: Bacteroidota bacterium (assembly GCA_021323165.1). Lineage (GTDB taxonomy): Bacteria > Bacteroidota > Bacteroidia > 2-12-FULL-35-15 > 2-12-FULL-35-15 > 2-12-FULL-35-15. Next base: position 970 of record JAJTCJ010000108.1, read on the forward strand.
AGGGATACCAACATTACATCCCGCAGGATTTGCCATTTTCAAAGTGTGGTAGTTAAATTTAATTTCCATCATGTCAACATCGAATTCAGCAGGAAGTTTATCCTTTGGAATTAATGTCATTTCTGTTCCCTCATTATTAAAAACTATAACAGTAGCACATCCTGTGGCACGGTATTGATGTGATACTTTACCAGTGATGTTACCCTCTGTCCTTGTTGTCATAGTTGCAGGAGTTGAAGTAGCAACTGACGCTGTCGTTGCTTTTTTAGATTTACATGATGCAGCTGCAAGAGAACTGATCATTAAGAAGAAAATATATTTTTTCATATAGGTTTTTTAAAATCAAAACACTCATGCAAGTTCCATTCCATGAATGTATTGCATGAGTGTTCTTTGTTTTGTTCGTTTTATTTACTTACAGCAACTTTAACAACACGCTGGAAGCTTGTATTCATCTTGCCTATACGTACTAGATACATTCCGCTTGATAAATTTTCTGTTGGAAGGGTTGCTTCAAATGAATTACCATTTAAAACAATTTGTTTTCCTGAGATCTGCTGACCATTGATATCAAAAAGATCTACCACTACTTCACCTTCTACATTCAGATTATTTGCTTTAACAACAATCTCATTGTTCGATTGAGCAGCAGTAACATAATTGATCTCGTTCTGAGCTTCGTTGATACCAACACCTGAAGGCAAAGGCAACTGGAATGAATAGATCCATGTTCTTGGAGCACCATTGGTACCCGAACCGCCAATATATTCAGCGGTATGAAAAAATGTTAAACCATCCGGATCAAGAGAGGTATGAGAATAGTCTCCAAATCGGTTAGCAACTGTTTGAGAAGCAGTTCCTGCCTTAACAAGAGTTTCGGTGAATGACATGGTTCCTGCTGGATCAGTAGCTAAACGACCGGTATAGCACAAGCTAGGATAACCAATATCAGTTGCTGAAGTTGTTGACGCTGATCTTGCATAGCACAATGCTATACTCCCATTATCGTCCATAGCCATACTTCCAACCCAACGGGTTTTCGAGTCAGGCTGGTAAGTACCTTCTTGAAACAATGTCCACACTCCCGGGTTGCTGTTTAACTCACGTAACTCTACCCATTTAATGGCTCTAACACGGGGAGTTGAGGTAATCAGTACTCCCCAATTCAAAAGAATAGTATTGTAACCGGTCCATCTTCTATATTGCGCACGGTAAGTAGCTACGCCACCAATACCATCTAACATATCAGTTGTACCAGGTTGAGGAACATCATCCCAACTTGGAGTATACGTCCCGTTAAAAGCAGAAGTAGGAATAACTACAGCCGGAGTAATAGTTAAAGTAGCTGTTGTAGCCCAATTAGCTGTTGCTTTGCAATACTTTACTCCATCTACGTTACCACCACCCCATGAATTATCAGTCATCCAAAAGAAAGGGCAGGGAGTACTTGCAGGAGGTAAACCACCGTCAGCATCGGCCGCTAAAGGACACCAGAAACCTGAGCTCCCTCCTACGGTGAAAGTTGCACTTATACCACGGGCTGTAGGAGTTCCGGCGAGCATGGCAGTTCTTTCAAAAACAAATAATCTACCTCCCTGATTTGAGGTCATATAGTAACCGTCCTGCCAGATAGAGAATTTCAAATAATCAGGAAAATTAGGAGACGTATAGGTGTAAGTATAATATGTTCCTGTAGGGCTAGGGGTAGTCGAGATGGCTATATATATATAATTTGTTGAACCACTTTGCCCGAATTGTGCAAGAAACCAACGGTCTGCATATCTGTCATACAAAACAATAGGATCACCCATATTGCCCGTTTGAGGATTCCATAACGTTCCAATATTCTTAGGGGCCTGAATTTGACCACCAGTTGTTTTATTAGAGACTTTAAAAGGAGTTGCATTTATTGCCTGAACATAATGATTTGGACCTGCTGATCCGGAAGGATCTGGAGGATAACTGGTTCCAGACATTCCTGCAAAAGATGCTTTTAATTCAGATGTAGGTCTTGTTCCCTGCTGTTTTTGAATTGTAGACTCATCATTCCCATAAGCAGGACCATCTTGCTCAGTAAAGACAATAGGAGGAGTTCTGCTATTCTGACGATCTTTAACTTCCTCTTTTTCATACAGATTATCCGTTTCTTCATAATCGGGAAATTCGCTTAGCGGTTTCGAAACGCCAAAGCTTATTGGGTAAATAGCCTGGTTGTCGCTGCTGCCAGTATTCTGAGCATTAGTTAATGACGCAGCAAATAAACCAGAAAACAGTAAAATTTTTTTCATGGGAATAAATTAGATTAATTATTTATTAGTTTAGAGAAATAAATATTCTGCTAATATGGGAATTTAAAATTAAAATTCCTACAAACCTGTAAATAATCTGAGACTCGTAAGAGCCTAAAAATCAGATAAGCCTTACTCTATTTTCGGAAGTTCAATATCGTCCTGAACAATAAAGGCGGAAGGAAATTCAGCTTGCACTTCTTTTAGAAACCTGTACGCATCAAGCTTGGTTCTAAAATCTCCAACCCTAATGTTAAAATTAGGCTGATCATATTTTTCATACGCAGGAACATCAGGAAATCTTAAGATAAACTTTGATTTGACCTCACGGGCTTTTGTCTTGTCAGAACCGAAATGTATTTTAATCCTGTATCCTTTAAGATTGGATTTTGAATTTACCTCAGAATGTTTTGAAAGAAGTTCTTTGATCTTATAATCCTGAACCACTTCAATTTTTCCTGTATCAGTAACTGCTGTTTGCGACTTAACGCACAGGGAAAATAAACAAAAGAAAATAAATGTAAATGATGATATGATTCTGTTCATAAAAGTATGTGGCCTCAAAGTTATTAAATTACTTGCTGATCCCAACATCCATGCCTTATTTTTAATCATGAACAAGCATATCACTCTTATACCATCTTCGATTAACTCTGCGAATTCAATGATAAACATTCAATTTTTAATTGGTATTTACAGACTATTTAATTTCAGGGCAAAAGGAAGGTTATTTAGAATCAATATAAATTAATTGATTTTTATAAAATTTTAACGTTTTTTGAATCACCAATTACTCTTTCTTATAAATTTGCCCCTCGAGTAAAAGTACTCTCCCGAAAAATCGGGCTATTCAACAGAGCTAAATACTTAAAAATCAATATGGATACATTGTTTAAAAAGTCGAAAAAACAATTTTTCGCTATTTTTTCCTTCCTTTTTTTATCATTTATTTTTTGTACAAACACCGCATTTGCTGCTGACGCAGAGAAAATCTACAAACAAAACTGCGCTGTTTGTCACAGTCTTGGTAAAAATAAACTTACCGGTCCGGGATTGGCAGGAATCATGACCCGTGTACCTAGCGAACAATGGCTATTCGACTGGATCAAGAACAACAAAGCAATGATAGCTGCAGGTGATCCGTATGCTGTTAAAGTATTCAATGAGAATAACAAGGCGGATATGACAGTATTCGCTTCTACATTAAGTGATGATGAAATTAAAGCTTTGGTTACTTATATCAAAGCTCCTCCTGCTCCTAAAGAAGAAGGACCAACTACTCCAACTGGTGACGGAGCTAAAGTTGTAGCTGAAGAAGGTGTTAATCCATTAGCTGTCCTTATCGGAATCATAGCATTCTTAATCGTAATAGTTGCCGTTTTACGCGGTGTACGTCATTCACTTAAAAATTTACAGAATGAAAAAATGGGTCTTCCTGAAGAGGAAGCTGTTGGACCATGGACAGAATTAAAAGCGTGGATCTATACTCACAAACGCACTACTACAGTTATAATACTTATTATTACAGGAGGGTTGCTTACAAGCGGATGGTATGCATTAAAAGGTATTGGTGTTTATGCTGATCCTGAAACGGAAGCCGTGTATCACCCTGATCAGCCTATCGCTTTTTCTCACAAAATACATGCTGGCGACAATGCTATTAATTGTCAGTATTGCCACTCAGGTGTTGAAAGAAGTAAAACAGCAGGCATCCCGTCTGTGAATGTTTGTATGAACTGTCATAAAGGTATCTCTACAGGAAAGCTTGAAGGCGGAACTGCAGAGATCGCTAAAATTTATGCAGCTGCAGGCTGGGATCCTGATAAAGGAGAATACAATAAACCACAACGTCCTATTAAATGGATCAAAGTTCACAACCTACAGGACTTCGTATTTTTCTCTCACCAGCAGCACGTTAAAGTTGGTAAGCAGGATTGCGCTGCTTGTCATGGTGAAGTAAAAGAAATGACAACCGTTAAACAGGTTCAGCCATTAACTATGGGATGGTGTATCGATTGTCACAGAAAGACAGAAGTACCGGGAATGAAAGACAACCCTTATTACGAAAGCCTTCACAAGAAACTTGCTGAAAAATACAAAGGACAGCCAATCACTGTTGATAAAATGGGTGGAATTGATTGTGTTAGATGTCATTACTAGTTCGGAGAACCTAGAACGGAGTCCGGAGAAAACTAGAACATAGAATTAGATATTAGAATTTTAGAATTACAAAAAGATATGGCAACAAAAAAATACTGGAAAGGATTATCAGAACTGAACAATAATCCTGAGTTTGTTCAAAAAGCAAATAGTGAATTTGCAGAACAGCTACCTGTAGAAAAGTTCTTAGATGATAAAAATCTGGAGAATGACGGAACTAACCGTAGAGATTTCCTTAAATTTTTAGGATTCAGCGTAACTGCAGCTTCTTTAGCAGCTTGCGAAACTCCTGTTAATAAAGCAATTCCTTATGTTGTTAAACCTGAAGAGATCACTCCCGGTGTTGCTAACTGGTATGCTTCAACTTATTATGATGGAAATGATTATGCTTCTATCATTGTAAAAACACGCGAAGGTCGTCCTATCAAAATCGAAGGAAACGAACTTTCCAAAGTAACAATGGGTGGAACCAATGCACGTGTTCAAGCATCTGTTCTTTCATTATATGATTCTTCACGTTTGAATGGACCTCAGGCTAACGGTAATTCTACAACCTGGGCTGCTGCAGATAAAGAAATAGGGAATAAGCTTTCTGCAGTTGCTGCAAAAGGCGGTGCTATCAGAATTCTTTCTTCAACAATCATCAGCCCTTCAACAAAAGCTGTCATCGCTGATTTTACAGCAAAATATCCTTCCACAAAACACATTACTTATGATGCAGTTTCTTATTCAGGAATTGCAAAAGCGAATGCTCAGACTTTCGGACAGGAAATAATTCCTTCTTACAACTTTGATAAGGCAGAAGTAATTGTTGGTATTGCTGCAGACTTCCTTGCAAACTGGCTATCTCCAATTGAATCTGCTAATCAATACGGTAAAACCCGTAAGGTTGGTAAGGACAAAAAGAAAATGTCAAAGCATTACCAGTTCGAATCAAATTTATCATTAACAGGTGCTAACGCTGATTACCGTGAGCCTGTGAAAGTTTCTGAACAAGGTAAAGTTGCAGTTAACTTATACAATGCTGTTGCTAAAATTGTTGGCGGATCTTCTCTATCATCTTCTGCTCTTGCCTGTGATGCAACTATCGCAAAAGCAGCACAAGACCTTACTGCTAACAAAGGAAAATCAGTTGTTGTTTGCGGTTCAAATGATGTGAATGTTCAGCTTGTAGTAAACGGTATCAATCAGATGCTTGACAACTACGGCAAAACAATAGATCTTGAAAATGCAAATTATACTCATCAGGGTGATGATACTGCATTCGCTGGACTGGTAGCTGATATGGCTGCCGGAAAAGTTGATGTCCTGATCACTTACAATACAAATCCTGTTTATACTGCTCCTGCATCATTAAAATTTGCTGAAGCTTACAACAAAGTTGGATTACGCATTTCATTTGCTGACAGAACAGATGAAACAGCTTCTTTAGCACATTATATCTGTCCTGACCACAATTACCTTGAGTCATGGAACGATTTTATGCCGAAAAGAAGTCACTTCTCCTTATCACAGCCTACAATTTCTCCATTGTTCTCTACGCGTCAGGCGCAGGAAACATTATTAAAATGGAGCGGAAATAATACAGATTACCATACTTATATGCAAAAAGTATGGATGGAAAGAGTATTTCCTATGCAGGGCAAACACATGATGTTCGCTGATTTCTGGAACTATTCATTGCATGATGGTGCTGTTGAAGTTGGAAAAGGCAGCGAAATGGAAACAGGAAAAACCGCTGCTGATAGCTCACTTGCCATTATTGCTTTAGTTGGTGCTGAAATAGAAAAATCAAAAGAAACAAACAAAGAAGAAAAAACTGAAGATACTAAACCTGTTACTAAGATTAATCTTAGTGAAGCAGCTTCTAAGATCGCTGCTGTTAAAGGCGGAGAATTTGAATTAGCTATTTACGAAAAAGTAGCTATCGGAAACGGTAACCAGGCAAACAACCCTTGGTTACAGGAATTACCTGATCCTATCACTAAAATTACCTGGGATAATTATGTTACTATGTCTCCATTGGATATGGAAGGCAAATACGAATTAATGGAGCGTCAGGATAGAGAAGCTAGCGTTGTAAACGTTACTGTGAATGGCGCTACTATTAAATTACCTGTTGTTCCTCAGCCTGGTCAGGCACGCGGAACCATTGGAATTGCTGTTGGTTACGGAAGAGAGAAAGCCGGCAACTTAAGCATGAGAACTGGAAATGTTATCGGACAAAATGCATATCCATTTGTTCAGATCGCTAACGGAACAATGATGTACGGAGCTCTGGATGTAAAAGTTGACAGCGCAAACGAAACTACTGAACTTGCAGGCACTCAGATTCACCACACATTAATGGGTCGTGATATCGTTAAAGAAACTGTTCTTTCTGAATATCAGAAAAATCCAAAATCGGGTAACCATGATGAAATGCTGGTTACTCACTCTGGAAAAGTAAAAGCTGCTGATGTTGATCTTTGGGATTCATTTGATCGCCCCGGACATAAGTGGGGAATGACGATCGACTTAAACTCTTGTATCGGTTGCGGTGCTTGTGTTGTTGGGTGTACTGCTGAAAATAACGTTGCTGTTGTTGGTAAGGACCAGGTAATGAAAACACGCGAGATGCACTGGCTGCGTATCGATCGTTACTACACTACAAAATGGCCTAACGAAGGAAGAGAGGCAAAAGAAAAAGCACATAAAGATGGTGTTGGAGCAATAGATATGTACCTGGATATGGAAAATCCGGATGCTGTTAATCCAAAAGTTGTATTCCAGCCGATGTTATGTCAACACTGTAATCACGCACCTTGTGAGAATGTTTGTCCTGTATTGGCAACAAATCACAGTAATGACGGATTGAACCAGATGACTTACAACCGTTGTGTTGGTACACGTTACTGCGCTAATAACTGTCCTTATAAAGTTAGACGTTTCAATTGGTTCAACTACAATGCAAATCCTGACTTTACTTTCAATCCTACACAAGATGATCTTGGACGTATGGTATTGAATCCTGATGTTGTTGTTCGTTCACGCGGTGTAATGGAGAAATGCTCTATGTGTGTTCAGCGTATCCAGGAAGGTAAGCTTGATGCGAAGAAAGCTGAGCGTAAGATCAAAGACGGTGAAATCAAAACTGCTTGTCAGCAAGCTTGTCCTACTAACGCGATCATCTTCGGAGATTTGAACGATGAAGAAGCGGCAGTAACTAAATTGAGAAAAGAAGACGAACGTAATTACTACGTGCTTGAAGAGATCGGTACTAAACCAACATTATCGTACTTAACTAAAGTAAGAAATTGCGAAGAGGCTGAATTTGCCGGAGAGCATGAAGCAGTTAAAGAACACAAAGAAGCGTAGGCTTAATACAATTTATAATTCAGAATTTATAATTAATAATTTTTTATAAGAGAATATGCAGCACGAATCGGAAATCAGAGAGCCGTTAATCCTTGGGAAAAAATCATATCATCAGATCACTGAAGATATCGTAAGACCA